>CAYRNH010000038.1:0-14629 GCA_964425515.1 uncultured Thiotrichaceae bacterium
GTGCACACCCGGTGCTGGAACGCATACAGGAACTCGATGTCGATGCGCTGACCCCGAAACAGGCGCACGACCTGCTGTATCAGCTTAAAAAAGACAGCCGCAAATGATGGCGGACTCAAACTGACGTGATAATGTAAGACGATGCAATTTCATACTATTGGCATTATTGTTAAACCCGACGCCGCGGTGGTCAAAGACACGCTGACCCGTTTGCTCGCCTACCTCAAAAACAAACAGGTCGCCGTGCTAATCGACGAGAGCGCACGCGGTATTTGCGATGATGAACACGGCAAAACGATCAGTCGCGCCGAGCTGGCAACACAAAGCGAACTGGTGATCACCATCGGTGGCGATGGTACGATTCTGAACGCTGCGCGCTCCATTGCAGACGAAGATGTTCCACTGGTGGGCATTAACATCGGTCGCCTCGGTTTTCTGGCCGATGTATCACCCGATGATTTTGAAACTGCGCTGGATAAAATTCTCGATGGCGAATACCTCAAAGCCGAGCGCTTTATGCTCAGTGCCAGCGTACTGCGTGACGGTAAAGTAATATTTAGTTCCGATGCGCTCAATGATGTAGTCATGCACGTGCGCGATGTCGCGCGCATGATTGATTTTGAAACCCGCGTCAATGGACAGTTTGTTAATCATCAACGCGCAGACGGTTTGATTGTCGCCACCCCGACCGGCTCGACCGCGTATGCGCTATCCAGTGGCGGACCCATTCTGCACGCAGGATTGCAGGCCATTGCACTGGTGCCAATTTGTCCGCACACACTGAGTAATCGACCCCTTGTTGTCAAAGCCGATGCAGTGATTGAAATTATCGTTGGCCATAATCCACACGCAGTTATGCAGATTACCTGTGATGGTCAGGCTTCACACGAAATTGCTCATGGTGATGTGATAAAAATTCAGCGCAAGGATAAATCATTGACATTATTGCATCCACCCGGCCACAGTTATTTTGAAATTCTGCGTGCCAAATTGCACTGGAACGAGCATAGCTAGACATGCTGACTCATCTAACCATTCGCCATTACGCCATCATTGATCAGCTGGAGCTGGATTTTAATAATGGCCTGACTGCACTCACCGGAGAAACCGGCGCCGGTAAATCCATTTTACTCGGCGCGCTCGGACTGGTACTGGGTGATCGTGCCGATTCGGACAGCATCAAACAAGGTGCCGATCATGCCGAAATCGTCGCCGAGTTCGCCATCGAAAAACTCGATAATGTTCGTGTCTGGTTGGTAGAAAATGAACTCAACGCGGATGACGAATGTATTCTGCGACGACGTATTAGCAATGATGGTCGTTCACGCGCTTATATCAACAGCACACCGGTGACATTACAACTACTACGCGAGCTGGGTGAGATGTTGATTGATATTCATGGCCAGCATGAGCATCAATCGCTAATGAAACCAGTTGTACAACGGCAATTGCTCGATGATTTTGCTGGACACCGTGAACTCATGGAAACCGTGAGCAACCTGTATGTCGAACTGAAACTGGTCGAAGAACAACTGGAACATCTGCAGCACAGCACCAGCGAAAATAACCACCGCATGGATCTGCTGCGTTTTCAGACCCAGGAACTCGACGCGCTGGCACTCGGCGAAAACGAAGTTAAAGAACTCAACGAATCGCACGCACGTCTTGCCAATGCCGAGCGTTTGACCAGTAGCACACAACAGGCGCTGGATATCCTGCAACAAAACGATGAAATGAATATTCAATCCGCGCTGGCGCGCGTACTGACAAACATGCAGCAACTGACTGAACTGGACGAAAGCCTGTCACCTGTGAATGAGTTATTAAATGATGCGCTCGCCCAGGTAGAAGAATGCATCAGCCAGCTAAGACATTATGCTGATTCACTCGATCTTGATGGTAGCGAACTGGCTGAGGTTGAGCTGCGCCTGCAGGCGATACATGATATTGCGCGCAAACACAGAATCGAGCCGGACCTGTTAAGTGATTTACACGCGCAGCTTGTACAGGAACTCAACGATCTGGATCATGCCGATGAACGCCTGGAACAACTACAGAACAATTACGCCAGCCTGACAAAACGTTATCGAGAAGCGGCAGAGAAACTCAGCGACAGCCGTAAAAAACAGGCCGCTAAACTGGATAAGAAAATCAGCCAGGCGATGCAGACCCTGGGCATGCGTGGTGGCAAATTTGAAATCAGTGTTTCTTCATCAATTGACAAGATATCAGCACACGGCATTGATACCATAGAATTTGATGTCACGGCCAACGCGGGTCAGGCATGCAAAGCCCTTTCGCGTGTTGCCTCGGGTGGCGAGCTGGCGCGCATCAGTCTGGCCATCCAGATGATCACCGCCAGCCACAGCAAGATTCACAGTTTGATATTCGATGAAGTCGACAGTGGCGTCGGTGGTGGTATTGCAGAAATCGTGGGGCAGCATCTGCGCGCGCTGGGCAATAGTAACCAGGTGCTATGCATCACCCATTTACCTCAGGTGGCTTCTCAGGCGCACCAGCATTTTCGAGTGCATAAAATCAGTCGTGGTAAAACCACCTCGACCCAGGTCGACTCGCTGGATAGCAAACAGCGAGTGGAAGAAATTGCGCGTATGTTAAGCGGTGTTGAAATCACCAAACAGTCACTGGCTCACGCCGAAGAAATGATCAGCCGTGCTGCGACGGCCAAAGATTAATCAATCTTAATAAAACCAAAACTAAAATTAGCCGCGAAATACGCAAAGAACGCAAATGGGCTGGTGCCTGTGTTTTTAACTTTGCGTAGTTTGCGTATTTCGCGGCAAATGTTTTGCTTTTCTAGCAGAGATTGCCAGTCACAGAATTACAATAGTACGCCTGTAGCCACAGGCAGGACACCTGTGACTTTTAAAACCTGGAGATCAGAACTATTTAACGGTCTCTATTCTATCGTCGACCGTTAAACCGCATCAGCAAGGTACTACGTCCTCAGCCTGAAAACCTTTTTCGCCCTTGATAACACTGAACTCGACCTGCTGGCCGTCATTCAATGTGCGGTAACCTTCGCCGCGTATCTGGTTGAAATGAACGAAAACATCTTCCCCATCTTTTCTTTCAATAAAACCAAACCCTTTGGAATTATTGAACCATTTGACCGTACCGGTTTCACGCTCTGCCATTACAGCTCCACACATATCATTTAATGGAAATATCATTGTATATCAGCATTTAATAGTAATTCAATGAAAGATTGTTGCAAAACAATACATTAGAATATTAATGGACAGTAAAGTATTAGCTTCCGCCTGAACGCGGACATAAAAAAACCCGCCATAAAAGGCGGGTCGTGTATCCCATAGCAAAGCGTGTTAGATAGCTGTTTTTGCCTGTTCAGCTTTGATACGTGATAGCAGTTCGGTGGGCTGATTCAGCCCTGTAAACAGCTCGTTATAGTGCGCCTGCATCCAGCCACCAAATGCTGCCTTGTTCTGTTTTCCCAGCATATAGGCCAGCGTGTCCAGATTTTCACCCTGCCCGTTAGCGGCTTCCTGCTGAATCGCCGCAATTCGAGTATCTACAAAACGATTCAGGCTGACGTCGGGCGTTGCGGCGTCGACAGTATCACTGGTACTGGAGGTAAAATCAGTTATGGAGCAACCGCTGAGCAGCAAAGTGCTTGCCACCAGAGCAGCACCGGAAAACTGAATTAGCTTATTCACTTTAAATTTCATCTCAATCTCCGAAGGTCGATTATTTTTATTCTGTGGTTCATTTCACGGTGAGAATTATGGTCTGGCTATGAATTTACCCCATTGTGGCTCGACAGGATAGCAGTTAGTTTCACTTTTTCTCGCCAATACTCAAACAACGACCTTCAGGATCAACGATATCGAATTCATGCATACCGTAGTCAGTCATTCTGAGTTCACCGGGCACGTGTCCACGTGCCTGCAGGAAATGGTGCAGAGCTGTGACATCATCGCTATAAAAATAAAGACGTGTTCTGTCCGTTTGGTTGCTCGTATCTTCAGCCTGTTTTTCCAGCATCAGAAAACAGTCGCCCGAAGCCAGATAGACCCATTCAAGCGCCTGCTCTGAACGACGTTGTTTGAGAATGACAAAATGAAGTGCAGACTGATAAAAGTCCAGGCAGGCTTCAAGCCTGTAGCAACTGAGTACCGGAACGCTGCCCGTCAGTCGCATCGTTCACTCAGCGTTAGTAACGGATCAGGGCAGAGCCCCAGGTGAAGCCGCCACCGAAAGCTTCGAGCAACAGGATTTCGCCACGTTTGATACGGCCATCGCGCACAGCAACATCCAGTGCCAGCGGCACCGAGGCGGCAGATGTATTGCCGTGTTTATTCACGGTAATAACCACGTGGTCAGTACTCAGACCGAGTTTTTTTGCCGTGGCGTTGATGATACGCAGATTGGCCTGATGTGGCACCAGCCAGTCAACATCAGATTTTTTCAGCTGATTGGCTGCCAGTGTTTCGTCAACGATACGACCGAGCGTATTGACCGCCATTTTAAAAACTTCATTGCCTTTCATGGTAATCCCACCATTGCCTTCGATCAGCTGACTGGCTTTGGTAGATACACCATAATTTACTGTGAGCAAACTTTCATAACTGCCATCAGCATGCAGATGCGATGACATGATTCCGGGTTCTTCGCTGGCTTCCAGCACCACCGCGCCTGCACCATCACCAAACAGCACACAGGTACCACGATCAGTCCAGTCAACTACGCGCGATAAAGTTTCAGCGCCCACAATCAAGGCACACTTTGTCGAACCGGAACGAAAAAAGCGATCAGCAATGCCGAGCGCATAAACAAAACCGGTACACACTGCCTGCACATCAAAGGCCGCGCAACCATGAATATCGAGACGTTGTTGTAGCAGACAGGCGGTGCTTGGGAAAACGCGATCAGGTGTTGTCGTGGCGACAATGATTAAATCGATATCAGATGCTTTTTTACCAGAGGCTTCAATCGCACGAAGTGCAGCCTGTTCGGCAAGATCTACCGTGAATTCATCATCGGCAGCAATGTGACGTTCTTCTATACCGGTACGATCACGAATCCATTCGTCATTGGTTTCAACCATCTTTTCCAGGTCATGATTGGTCAGGATTTTTTCAGGTAAATAACTTCCAGTACCTGCGATTTTTGCGTAACTCAAACCACCTGCTCCAGTAAAGGTTCCATACGTTCGCGAATATGCTGCGGCACGGACTTGCGAATTTCCAGCAGCGCAATCTCTATCGCACGAGCATAGGCAAAAATATCAGCGCCGCCGTGACTCTTTATTACAATCCCCTGGAGCCCTAGCATGCTCGCACCATTGTACCCACGTGGATCAATACGCTTGCGAAAAGCATTGAGTACCGGCATGGCAATCAGGCCGGCAAGTTTGTTACGCCAGCTGCGATTGAATTCTTCACGCATGAAGTAGCTGATCATTTTTGCCACTCCTTCCGAAGTTTTCAGTGAAACATTGCCGACAAAACCATCACAGACGACAACATCGACCTTACCATTATAAATGTCATCACCTTCAACGAAGCCGACATAATTAATCGGCGCAGCTTGCAGCAAGCTATCAGCCTGTTTGGTAAGCGCATTGCCCTTCATCGCCTCTTTGCCAATGTTGAGCAAGCCTACACGCGGACGTTCGACATTATCGATTGCTTCAGCCAGCACCGACCCCATAATGGCAAACTGAAATAGGTGATCTGCACTGCAATCAACATTGGCACCCAGATCGAGCATATGGGTATGCCCAGTCACCGAGGGAATAGTGGTACTGATCGCGGGACGGTCAATACCCGGCAAAGTTTTGAGCACGAACTTTGCCGTACCCATGAGTGCACCGGTATTACCCGCACTGACAACTGCCTGCGCTATGCCTTCCTGAACAAGATTGATGGCAACGCGCATGGACGAGTCTTTTTTCTTGCGTATAGCCAGACCCGGTTCATCATGCATTTCAACTACTTCAGAAGCATGGCGAACTTCAAGACGTTGGTTAAAAGTAATATTGTGACGACGAGCGCAAGCTTCTATTCTGTCTTTATCGCCAACCAGAATAATATGCACATCTTCACGTGATTTAACTACCTGTACTGCCGCGGGCAGCACCACATCGGGGCCAAAATCACCGCCCATTGCATCGAGCGCAATGGTCGCCAACTCAGTCATTAAGACTGCCTCGCATGCTTATGTAAGCAGTCTTGCGACTACTCCTCAAATGCGTCACCTGTCTCAACCACTTTACGGCCTTTATAAAAACCATCGGGTGTGACATGGTGACGGAGATGCGTTTCTCCAGAAGTCGAATCAACGGAAAGTGCTTTTCCAGTCAGCGCATCGTGTGAACGACGCATACCGCGTCTGGAACGTGTTTTCCTGCTTTTTTGTACGGCCACGGATTTCTCCTACTAATAAATTTATATGAAATTAATTCTTGTCAGACATCAAATTTTTTAAAACTGCAAACGGACTTGATGCCATTTTGTCCGCTTCCTGGCGTTTTTTCTGTTGCAGAAGGTAGTCGGAACATTCTTCTGCATGCGCATTCACCTGTGGTAACGATAACAGTAACTCATCTTCGACCAGATCGAGGATTGACCGCTCTTCATCCGCCACCATCAACGGTTCCATATCATCCGGCAGTGAATCCATCCCTTCTTCACTACGAATAAAGCCGAATAAAAAACTGCCTTCAACATGCTGTATCATTGGCTGCGCACAACGCTGGCAGATCATGTCCAGATCTGTGCTGAGCTCAGCTTTAAAATACGCAATACCAGAGCGCACACCAAATGTCAGTATGGCATGCACCGTACCCTGGTCAGTGTTGAGGACTGGTTTCAGACGCTCGAACCGGGCGACAGGCCAGTCGCCTTCAAAACTGCGATCTCGTTCCGCATACCGGATAAAATTGGCAGTTTCAGGGAGTTCGCGCTGCATAATCGGCGGATTCTAAAGCAAAACGCTTTACGTGTATATATGCTTAGAATTCAACAAGTTCCAGCCAGAGCCCAAAAAACCATGAAAAATGCCCGATACCGCATCCGGGTTATTTAGTAAACTCATTGAAAGCTATAAGGTTATCGCCTTTTTCACCACAGGAAATCTGGTTATGCAGCTGGTGCTCGCCTCCACCTCCCCTTATCGAAAAGCCCTGCTCGAACGCCTGAAGCTGCAGTTTGACTGCGCCCAGCCGGAGATTGACGAAAAACCGCTGGAAAATGAGGGGGTGGAACAGATGGTGGTTAGACTGGCTGAAGCAAAGGCCAGAGCGGTCGCAGATGAGTACCGCGATGCCCTGATTATCGGTTCGGACCAGAGCGCGGTCCTAAACGGTCAGATTTTGAGCAAACCCGGCAATAAGGAAAATGCGACCCGTCAACTAAAAGCCGCTTCGGGACAGCGCATCGTATTCCAGACCGGACTGTGTTTGCTGAATACAGCCAGCGGTAAGGTACAAACCGCCTGTGTACCCTTCACCGTAGTATTTCGAGAACTAACAGAGCGGATGATCGAACAGTATTTGAAAAAAGAAGCACCTTATAACTGCGTCGGCAGTTTTAAATCCGAAGGCCTGGGTATCGCCCTGTTCGAGCGCTTCGAAGGCGATGACCCCAATGCGCTGATCGGACTGCCGTTGATTAAACTGAACCAGTTTCTCAACAATGAAGGTGTAGAAATCCTGGCCTGATCGGCTACCTGGCAACAGATCAATGGCCTTACATCAGGCCATTGGTTTCAGACACAGGACACTCAATTTCCATCAGTTCATACAAATCTTCATTTTCTGCGTCATAGCCTTCTGCTCTGGCCATACTTTCATAAAAACGACGTTTTTCTCGCATGATTCGCTCGATATCGACCTCGGTCAACATGGTATTCTCCTGTTAATAAGTTACAGGTCACTTTATAGCCGAGCGATATGACAGAAATGTTGCAAAGAAATGAATAAACGATGAAACCAGAACATTCATAATCTGGTTATTTTCGTTGTTTGATGAGTAAACTATTGGCCGTTTTTTCAACCTTTAGATTACCCAGAAATGACATTCCCAGCAATATCGGTCCGGGATGCCTGCCGTCAATAACAAGCGCTTCCACATTTTTCTGTGTAATTTTTCCAAGACTGACTGATTTTAATTTAACACGATACGCCTTAACATAACCGGATGCAGTGCTCACACCTGTCACCTCACCATTTAACCGATAATCTATGCCCAGCTGAGCAGCCTGCGCTTTATTCATGCTGATGGAGCTCGCACCAGTATCAACCAGAAAACGCACGGCGAGCGAATTAATGGTGCCGATCACTAAAAACATACCATTGTCATCAGCATAATATTTTTCCTCAACAAATTTTGGTACTTGATAGTCCGTACCAATTTCAGTATCCATACCATACTTGCGCGTTACATTATCAAATTTCAGAGTTGCATTATCCTGCCCTACGGAAAGCAGGGTCACGCCTTCGGGACTGGTTTGTCCGATTGACAACACTCTGTTTTTTCCGTCGATATTAATAACAGCCTTATTGGAAAACAGGCCCTGCAGATGGATCTTTTCAACAGCGGTTGCAGACACCGACATAAAGGCGCATGAGCACAACAGAAGCAGATTCAGCAGCGTAGAGTGAAGTGTACGTTTCATAAAAAGTGCAAATATAGCTGCAACAGGATCAGGCTGGCCAGGCCGGCGAGTACATCATCAAACATAATACCAAAGCCACCATGCAGGTTTTTATCGCACCAGCTGATCGGCCAGGGTTTTACTGCATCAAAAAAACGAAACAACACAAAGCCGGCCAGCAACATTGGCCAGCTGAAAGGCACAGCAATCATGGTGATCAGATAACCGACGATTTCATCAAACACAATACCCGGATGATCATGGACCCCGAGCTTGCTGGCGGTGTAGCCGCAAAGCCAGACTCCGATGATAAACAGCACGGCTGTTATCATGAGATAGTGCAACAGCGGTAGCTGAGCCATGAAATAATACAGCGGTAACGCCACCAGAGTTCCCACTGTTCCCGGCGCCTTTGGCGCAAGGCCACTGCCAAAACCGAGCGCCAGAAATACCAGTGGGTTTTTCAGTTCGCTTATCTTTATGTTTGCATCCATGAATCAGCTCTGCGTCTTCGGTTAAAAATGTTGGTAACCAGCTACTGTGAAACCAACCGGGCGCCCTTGTTGATCGATACATTCAATCGCGCCACTGTCTGTGATCTGGCCGATCTTTGTCAAAGGCATATTAAGATTTTCAGATAGCCTCTGAACTTCTTGCTCAAGTTCAGGATTGATAGTCAGGCAGAGCTCGTAATCATCGCCGCCACTGAGCACATTGAGCAGATCAACGTCTTCGTGATTGTTTGCATAGACGCTCAACAAAGCCTCTGACAATGGCAGCGCATCCAGTTCAAGCCTGGCACCACAATGGCTTGCGCTGATAATATGCCCCAGATCCGCGAGCAGGCCATCAGACACATCTATAGCACAACGTGCGTAAACAGATACCGCCTGTGCAAAATCAACACGTGGTTCAGGTCGATTAAGTCGCGAAAGCAGATACTCTGCGTCATTGCTGTTTTCGTTTTTTAATAAATCAGCCTGATGCAGGCGAAGCGCGAGCGCAGCATCACCGATGGTACCGGTAAGATAAATATGGTCACCCGGTCTTGCAGCATCACGACGCATCACGCGATCAGCATCGACAAAACCGGTCGCCTGAACCGTAATACTCAATGGTCCGTGCGTGGTATCACCTCCTATAAGCTGTACCCCATAACGTTGCGCTGTTTGCTGAAATGCACGCGAAAAATCTTCCAGCCAGTTTTCATCTACATCGGGCAGCGTCAGCGCCAGCGTTAGCCAGGCAGGTTCTGCCGCCATTGCAGCCAGGTCACTGAGGTTGACCGCAATCGCTTTATAAGCAATATCGGCAGCTGAAGTGTTGATCGGGAAATGCACGCCTGCGATCAGGGTGTCGACCGTCGTCGCCTGCAGTTTTCCTGCTGGCGGAGACATAAGCGCGCAATCATCACCAACGCCGAGCACGATATCATCGCGCGAATCACCTGGCGTGAAATAGCGTCGAATAATATCGAATTCGCCGGGGTGCATAATCGGGGCTAAAGTAATTAAAAACCTAAATCGCAGCGACTTCGATACTGCGCACATCGTGCGCTACTTTGTCGAGCACACCATTGATAAAAGCAGGGCTGTTTTCGGCGCAGAATTTTTTGGCCAGCATGACTGCTTCATTGAGTACGACCTTATAAGGCACATCAAGTCGATTTATAAACTCATAAGCGGCAAGACGAATGATGGCGCGTTCGACAGGATCAACGGACTCTGTGGTACGCGCCATATGTTTTTCCAGTAACTCATCGATTGTGTTAACTGATGTCACTACACCTTTGAACAGTTCGTGGTAATACTCAGCATCAATGTCCTTCATGTCGGTATCATCAACATACTGCTTCGCAATTTCATCGCAATTGTCAGCAGTCATCTGCCATTGATAAATGGCCTGCATGGCAAGGCGTCTCGCCTTACCGCGAGCTTTGGCAAGACCGTGAGGAATAGTAGACATGTTACCGCTCTATCTGGATTCAGGACATCTGCTGGAAAAGGCTGACCATTTCCATCGCAGCGGCGGCAGCTTCCGCGCCTTTATTACCTGCCTTGGTACCGGCACGTTCGATTGCCTGTTCGATACTGTCAGTGGTCAGAATGCCATTGATCACAGGAATACCATGATCCAGCGCGACTGCTGACAGACCTTTGGCTGATTCACCGGCAACGATATCGAAATGCGGCGTAGCACCGCGAATCACTGCACCCAGAACAATGATGGCATCGTATGCATCACTTTGCGCCAGCTTCTGTGCTGCCAGTGGCAATTCAAATGCGCCCGGCACTTTCACCACAGTAATATCAGTTTCTGCGACACCGTTGCGGCGCAAGGTATCGATTGCACCAGCGAGCAGACTTTCGACAATAAAGCCGTTGAAGCGCGCGCAGGCAATGGCGAATCGGCCTTTGCTATATTGCAGACTGCCTTCGATAGTTTTCATAGTGCTCATAATATTCGCTCTTCTTAATAATTTTTCTGTTTAACAAACGCTGCTGTTATTTTGTATCACTCGAAACATAGTCGACAATTTCCAGACCAAACCCGGCCAGTCCGTGATACACCCTGGGCGCGCCCATCAGGCGGATTTTTTTCACCCCGATGTCCATCAGAATCTGCGCGCCGACACCGTCAGTACGCCAGCCGGTGGAATGACCACCTTCATTATTGCTGGCTGTGTCATTCGCAACCGCGGGATGCCGCGACATCCATTGCAGGATGGCTTTTTCTTCATTCGCCTGCCTGAGTATAACAACTACACCCTGTTCTGCCTGCGCTACCTGCGAAATAGCATCGTTCAGAGGCCAGCCACGCGTGTGCGCTGAATGCAGCACATCGGTGAGAATATCGGCCATGTGTACGCGCACCATCGCTTCTTTGTCACTGTCGATATCGCCATTGACCAGCGCAAAATGCATGGTGTTATCGAGTACATTCTGAAACGCCAGCAGACGAAACTTGCCGTGTTCAGTTGGAAAATCACATTCCGCAATGCGCTCGACTGTTTTTTCGTTTTGCAGGCGATAACTGATCAAATCGTCGATGGTGCCGATTTTAAGCTTGTGCTGCTCGGCAAACTGCTCCAGATCAGGACGGCGCGCCATGCTACCGTCTTCGTTCAATATCTCGACGATCACGGCGCTGGGATCAAGTCCGGCCAGCCGCGCCAGATCACAACCCGCTTCGGTATGACCCGCGCGACTCAGCACCCCGCCCGGTTGCGCCATCAAAGGAAAAATATGACCCGGCTGAACAATGTCTTCCGGGCCCGCATCGGGTTTGACTGCTGCCTGAATTGTCACCGCACGATCAGCCGCAGAAATCCCTGTGGTCACACCTTTCGCAGCTTCTATCGAAACCGTGAAATTGGTCGACTCCATGGCATCATTGCCGCCGACCATCAAAGGCAGGCGCAATTGTTTGCAGCGCTCGCGGGTCAGGGTGAGGCAGATCAGGCCTCGACCGTAGCGCGCCATAAAATTGACCGCCTCTGGCGTCACTGCGCTGGCCGCCATCAATAAATCACCTTCGTTCTCGCGATCCTCATCATCCATGATAATGACCATTTTGCCATTACGCAGGTCTTCGATAATTTCTTCGGTCGTGTTCAGTTTCATAGTTGATTATTCATTCAGGGCGTTTCAGGAAACAAAACCGGCTTTCGCCAGCATCGCCATATTTATCGTGCTGCGCTCATCCTCTGGAAGGTTCAACAACAGTCTCTCGAGATATCGTGCAATCAGATCGACTTCCAGATTAACGTGCGTACCGAGTTGATAATGTTTGATCACGGTACGTGACTGAGTATGCGGCACAATATTGATCTCAAAATTTCTGTTCTCGATTGCGTTCACTGTCAGACTAGTACCATCAACACAAATTGAGCCCTTGGCCGCAATGTATCTCACCAATTCCTGCGGCGCTTCGATCACCAGTCGGATCGAACGTGCATCTTCAGCAATATCGACCACCTTACCAAGACCGTCGACATGACCACTGACCAGATGCCCACCCAGACGCGTTGTTGGTAACAGCGCTTTTTCCAGATTGACTTCACTTCCGGGTTTAAGTGATTTGAGACTGGTATGGGTAATGGTTTCGTTGGAAACATCTGCGACAAAACTCGAAGCGGTATATTCAATCGCTGTCAAGCAAACACCGTTCACCGCGATACTGTCACCCTGTTTCACATCCGACATATCGAGATTGCCAGTGTCGATTTCAAGACGCATGTCACCGCCCGCAGCCTGCATGCGTTTAATCTTGCCCAATGCCTCGATAATGCCGGTAAACATGCTTAGCCTGTCGCTGTCTTGAGCTTGACCAGATCAACAGTGTACGAAGTCATCGGCATCGCGGTGGCGTTGTTAAACTCGGCACCCGCACGCACACCTGCTTCAGCAATTTTGTCTACACTGTCATAAATATCATACACAGCAAACATGGCGCCAAGCGCATATTCAGATCCAGAACCAATGGCCCAGAATTTTTTGTATTCACATACTTCGCGCAAAGAATGCACGCCAAAAATGCCGTGCGGTGATGCAATCAGCGCATCAATCTGTGTCGATTCATACGGATCATCATCTTCGTCTTTGGCATTGAGAAAATATTTTTCTTTCAGCATCGGATGCAGTTGGCGAAAAGACTCAAAAATAGTCATGCGTGTTGAGAAATTCATTTTGATTTCTGGCTGCTGAATAATACTCTGCATCACCAGATGATGCGCAGCACTACCGACGATGCCCAGATAGGCGTTATCACACTGCAGAATCTTGTCTGAGTCTGCATCATAGTCCGAGCCCATGCTCAGGTCACCAAAACTGGTGAGGCTGTCTGCCGCAATGCAAACCTTGCCCGCTTTTTTTACTACTACTATTGTTGACATTATTTCTCTCTTGCTAACTATATACAGGTCTGGCCGTTATGCGCAGATCCTTACCAATCGAACGCACATCAGAAAATTCCAGTTCGATTCTATGCTTCATTTCTTTTAAACCTGGCAGTGAAAACAGTCCCAGTGCGTCATCACCCATCAGGTGTGGCGCTACGTACACCACTATCTCATCAACCAGCTTCGCTTCTAACAATGCGCCGGATAACTTTGCGCCTGCTTCAACATGCACTTCGTTGATTTCGCGCCTGGCCAGCTCCTGCATCAGCACACGCAAATCAACACCACCGGTTCCTGCTGGCAACGGCAATATGTCGCAGTCCAGGTCCTGTCGTGACTCCGCGTTACAGCTTGCTATTAACACTTTGCCACCGTTATTACTGCTGCACATCTGCGTGTGCGCTGGAAACCGTAACTGAGTATCCACAACCACACGCAGTGGTTGTACTTGCGCACCGTGCTGGCTGGCAATACGCACATCTAAACGCGGATTATCAGCCAGCACTGTACCTATACCGGTCAGTATTGCCGAACTGCGGGCACGCAATTTCTGTACATCCGCACGCGCTGCCTCGCCAGTGATCCATTTGCTTTCACCGCTAGCCATCGCGGTACGACCATCAAGACTCATCGCGAGTTTGACCCTGACAAAGGGCAAACCGGTTTCCATGCGCTTGATAAAGCCCGGATTCAGCCCTCGCGCCTGTGCTTCGAGCACACCGACCTGCACTTCGATCCCATGTTCGCGCAAACGCTGCAGCCCTTTACCCGCAACCAGCGGATTGGGATCCTGCATGGCAGCGATCACCTTGCCAACGCCTGCGTTCATCAATGCATCAACGCAGGGCGGTGTTTTGCCCGTGTGATTGCACGGTTCCAGTGTCACATAAACACTAGCACCGCGAGCGTGCTCACCCGCCGCATTCAATGCCAGCACTTCGGCATGCGCTTCGCCTGCGCGTTGATGCCAGCCTTCACCAACAATCTTGCCGTCTTTAACAATGACACAACCAACCCTGGGGTTAGGTTGCGTGGTGTGCAGTCCACGCGCAGCCAGTCGCAGTGCACGCTGCATAAATTCGATATCAG
>CAYRNH010000039.1:0-14356 GCA_964425515.1 uncultured Thiotrichaceae bacterium
TGAAGCAATTCAGCGACAGCGTGGTATTCGCCAACCTGGACATGAAACTCAACACCCTCTGGGTATCATTCAAAAACGAGCCCGGCCTTTTTATGGAAATCATAGCTGCGGTCAAGCTCAGCGTGCCTGAGGCGCTGCTGGTGGGTGACATGGGTTCGCGCCTGTACAAAAAATAATGGAGCAACATCCCGCCATCGATCAGGCAGCCTACGCTGCGATGAAAACCAGTATGGGCGAAATATTCACCGCCGTGATCGACGCCTTTCTGGATTATCTGCCGACACAAATCGCCGGGCTTGATACCGCCATTCAGCAGGCCGATTGTGAAACTATATTTAACTGCGCACACTCGATCAAAAGCTCGAGCAGCAGTATCGGCGCGCTCGGCCTGGCCAGCACTGCCGAACAGATTGAACAAATGGGGCGAAATGGAATTTGTGCCGGCACGGAACAGCATTACCAGCTATTACAACAGCAGTTTTCCGAGGCCGCTGAATTTCTCAAAGCGGAACGCGCGGCATAAACGCTGCCTCGCACTTATACCTATAACAACTCTTAAGACACAAGCCGATGCAAAGAAGTAACAACATGCCCCTGTGGGTTTTTCTCGGCCTGATGAATGTAGAAACCCGCAAAGGCACGCTGATTCTGGTTTATCTAATGATCATCTGTTCTATCGCCTCGATACCTTTGTCATGGTATCTCAATGACTGGTGGTGGGCAGTGATGATCGCGCCGATGGGGCTCTGGTACTGGTTGTGTCTGCGCTGGGCAGACAAAAACGCGATCTGGAATAAAACCGAGTAACGCATCGCACCGTCTGTATTACAGGCAGCGCGATGAGTCTAACTTAAAACTCTAAGCCAATGCTTTTCGCGCGCGTTTAACTGCAGCCAGAACCTGTTTTGGCGCGGTGCCGCCGATATGGTTACGCGCATTCACCGAACCTTCCAGGGTTAGCACTTTGGTGACCTCAGCGCTTATTTTGCTGGAAAACTTTTGCAGTTCAGCCAGGCTCATTTCGCTCAGGTCTTTTCCTGTTTGTATTCCATACGCCACGGCTTTACCAACGACCTCGTGCGCATCACGAAAGGCCAGGCCTTTGCGCACCAGATAATCGGCCAGATCGGTCGCAGTTGAAAACCCCTGTTTTGCCGCCGCATACATATTATCGTGTTTGCATTCCAGCGCAGGGATCATGTCACCAAACACACGCAAACACCCCTGCAAGGTATCGATGGTATCGAACAGCGGTTCCTTGTCTTCCTGATTGTCCTTGTTATACGCCAGCGGCTGCGCCTTCATCAAAGTGAGCAGACTGATCAGGTTGCCATTCACGCGGCCGGTTTTACCTCGCACCAGTTCCGGCACATCGGGATTTTTTTTCTGCGGCATAATCGACGAGCCGGTGCAAAAACGGTCGGGCAGGTTGATAAAGTCAAACTGCGCCGAAGACCAGACGATCAGTTCTTCAGACATGCGAGACATATGTGTCATCAGTATCGCTGCAGCTGCGCAAAACTCGATCGCAAAATCGCGATCGCTGACCGAATCCAGAGAATTTGCCGTGGGCGCAGAAAAACCCAGCGCACGCGCAGTCATCTTGCGATCGATCGGATAGGTTGTGCCGGCAAGCGCCGCTGCACCGAGAGGGCTCTGGTTCATACGCGTGCGGCAATCACGCAGACGCGAAGCATCACGCAGCAGCATTTCGTACCAGGCCAGCATGTGATGGCCAAAGCTCACCGGTTGTGCTACCTGCAAATGGGTAAACCCGGGCAGGATGGTGCCGGCTTCACGTTCGGCGAGATCGACCAGACCTTTTTGTAGATGAGTGATCTGCTGCAAAATCACATCGATTTCATCACGCAGATAAAGTCGAATGTCAGTGGCCACCTGGTCATTGCGTGAACGTCCGGTGTGCAGGCGTTTGCCCGCTTCACCGATAATCTCGGTGAGCCGGGCTTCGATATTCATATGCAGGTCTTCGCGCGCGACCGACCAGGTAAACTGACCGCTGCTGATTTCCTGCTCAACCTGATCAAGACCTGCCTGTATCGCTTTCAGATCTTTGCGGGTGAGTACGCCCACGTCTGCCAGCATCTGGGCATGTGCGCGCGAACCTGCGATATCCTGTTTGTACATGCGCTGATCGAACTGCACCGAAGCGGTAAACGCTTCGACAAAAGCATCGGTCTTCTCGGTGAAACGTCCGCCCCAGGCCTGATTTGTCTCGACCTGTTTCGTCTTTGCCCGGGTGCTGGTTTTCGCTGTTTTTTTGTTTTTGTTTGCCTGCTTGCTCATATCATTCTCTGTGCTAGCGCATGAGTATACCAGATGCTCGCTGAATTCTATTCCTGCCACAAGCAGCAACCAGCTTGCTTTTCAGCCGCACTCAACTACTTTTTATTCATGGAAACCCCTTTTAATCAGCGCCATGCGCAAGCACTGGCGGTCGAGCTGCTGCCCAACTTTTGCGATGTGCGGGTCATCTTTATGATGATTCTGGTGCTGGAGCTGCTCGCTCTGGTGCTTTCGCTTGCAATTCCTTCTTCTCACGAGCAGCTGTGGAATTATCTGGCCTTTATTTCGATGATGCTGCAATGGCTAGGGCTGATCAATGCCGCGCTGTTATGCAGTGCGCGCCGTTGGCTGAACCGACAGGCCCAGCACAAGACCCTGATTTACAGCTTTTGCCTGATGATGCTGGTGAGCCTGTTTTTCAGCATCACCATGCTGCAGTTAAAAAGCTGGATGGGACTGGATGACCAGACTTCGCCGCTAGGTGAACATTTTCTGATACGCATTATGATCATGAGCGCAGCGATATATGCACTGGTGCTGCGGTTTTTCTACATCCAGCAGCAGTGGAAACTGAACGTCAACGCGCATGCCGAGACCGAAATTCAGGCGCTGCGCGCCCGTATCCGGCCACACTTTCTGTTCAACAGCATGAACACCATTGCCAGCCTGATTCGCCTGATGCCCGACAAGGCCGAAAAGGCGGTCGAGGACCTCTCCGACCTGTTCCGCGCCAGCCTGCACGAGCGCAACAGCCATAGTCTTGAGGAGGAGCTGGCACTGACCCGCAGCTACCTGAGCATCGAGGCCTTACGCCTGGGCAGCCGCCTGACCGTGGAATGGGATATCGATAATTCACTAAAAGATACAGAAATTCCGGCCCTAAGCCTGCAACCTCTCGCAGAAAATGCTATTTATCATGGTATAGAACCGTTGGTCGGGGGCGGGTGCATCAAAATCAGCGCCCAGCGACAGAATCAGTCTCTGTTGCTCTCGGTGAGCAACCCGCTAGCAAACGCTCCGGGGAAAGCGCACCGCCATGGCAATCAGATGGCACAGCAGAATATACGGCGACGCCTCAAGCTGGTGTATGGAGATGAAGGCGCGTTCGTCACAAATGAGACAAAAACTGACTATACCGTTACCTTGAAGATACCTCTGAGTAATCTGTTATGAACGTTTTAATTGTCGATGATGAACAGCTGGCCCGCCAGCGCCTGCGCCACATGCTGAGCTCTATGGATTATAAAGTGATTGGCGAAGCCGAAACGGGCGAGCAGGCACTAAAGCAATCACAGTTGAATCATCCGGACATCGTTCTGATGGATATCCGCATGCCCGGTATGGACGGACTCGAAGCTGCCAGCTATATTAATCGTCTGGATAATCCGCCTGCGATTATTTTTACCACCGCCTACAGTGATCATGCGCTGAGTGCATTTGAAAGTCATGCTGTGGATTATTTACTCAAACCCATCAAACAGGATTTATTGCTCAAAGCCCTGGAAGCCGCAAAACGCGTCACCCGTGCACAGCTGAGCAACCTGCGTGTCAATAAAGATGAAGGCGCTCGTAGCAAAATATGTGTGAAAACGCGCGGCACACTTGAGCTGGTACCAATCGAAGACATTGTGTATTTCAAGGCTGATCAGAAATATGTCACTCTTCGCACAGCTGATCACGAATATTTAATCGAAGAAGCGCTGAAATCCCTGGAAACTGAATTTGCTAATCGTTTTTTGCGTATTCACCGCAACGCGCTGGTCGCGATTGATCGCATCAATGGCCTGGCTAAAAACAAAGAAGGCCACCCCTGTATTACTTTCACTGAAATCGATGATTTGCTCGAAGTCAGCCGACGTCATTTACCCGATATTCGCTCGCGTTTGAGAAAACGCGCCTGATCGATCTCGCAGAGCAGCCGATCCGACCACTAGCTAAAATTTTACTGGCACTGTAGTTTATATATTCACTACAATGTCAGCATGACTGCGATATCGTTTTATTCCTTTTTCGACCTGCGCCATGACTAGTCAGGCAGTGCTTGCTGGTCTGCACGTGCTGGTCACAAGACCCGAGCAGCGTGCCGAAACATTCGTCGGCATGTTACAGGCTGCGGGCGCTGAAGCAATATCATTCCCGGTGATTACCATCACCGAACCGCTGAGCACGCTAAGCCGGGAAGACGCACTAAAAAATATTGCCCGCTATCAGATAGCGATTTTCATCAGTCCTACGGCTGTCGAAAAAACATTCGAACATATTGATGTATTGCCCGACTCATTAAAACTGGTCGCACTCGGCAAAAGCACCGCGCGCGCGCTCAAGGCGCTGGGTTACACGCTCAGCTTTGAAGCGGACACACAGGACAGCGAAAGCCTGCTCGCGCAACCACAAATGCAGGCCGGACAGGTTGCGCAACAAAACATTGTGATTTTTCGCGGCGAGGGCGGGCGCAACCTGCTCGCCGATACTTTACGTGAACGTGGTGCGCGGGTTGTGTATGCCGATATTTACCGACGGGCATTACCTGTCACCGAACATTTACAGACTGCACAATTGAGCAACTTGGGCGCGGTTTGCGTGACCAGTAATCAGGGCCTGCAGAATTTAATACTGCTGTGTGATGACGTGGCACTGTTAAAAACACTTCCATTGTTTGTCCCCGGGCATCGTTGTGCTGATCTGGCACAAGCGCTTGGGTTTGCTGCTGTTCACATGGCCAGCAGCGCTACCGATGACGCGATGCTGGATACATTAGTTAAATGGGCCAAACAGCGTTAACTCGGTATCACTCTCAGCGTGTCTCCGATTTGTATTTTTCCCGGCAATAGCACACAGGCCGTGATGCCGCCGTGACCACGCATAGCGTTGTAACCACCCGCGCCCAGCACTTCTTCCATCCGCGAGCAGGGATGACAGAGTCCGGTCATTTCGAGTTCAGCACTTCCCAGCATAAATCGTTTGTTCTTGAGCGCGACCAGATTTATTCCGCTGATCACTATGTTGCGGCGCAGTATTTCAGGATCGATCGCTTCGCGATGTAACATCGAAGCAATCGCAGGCAGATGTTCCGCCTGGATGAGCGTGACCGCACGTTTGCCACTGCCGCCATTATAATGATCGCCGACGATGCCATGAGAATTTAGCTCGGCCTGCTGCACCACTTTCATCTTTGTTCTGCGCGCCGGGCGCATACCTAGCCACTCTATCCGGCCAATCTGCGGCACGTTTTGTAACAGGTCCTGGAGTGTATTGTCCTGACTCATGGAAAAATATTGAAAATAACTGCGAGGTCGCGTTTGTTCGCTACGACTGCGGCTTGGTAATACCCATCGCCTGCAGTGCATCATCCGAATATTCGAAGGAATCTGAATAGATCTGGCTCTCCGGTAAACCGTGAGCATAAAACAGGTCCATGCCCGCTTTGATCATGGGCGGTGGACCACTCATGTATACATCGTAACCTGAAAGATCAGGGTAGGCCGCAACCACTGCTTCGTGTACATAACCTGTGGTGCCCTTCCAGTGATCTTCAGGCTCCGGTTCAGATAACACTGCGGTGTATTTAAAATTATCGTGTTTATTTGCCCACTGGCTGGCGAGCTCATCCATGTATAAATCACGTTTTGCGCGCACTCCGCAAAACAAATGCATCGGCTGTTTCAGACCGACCTGAAACGCATGTGCGAGCATGCCATTCAAAGGCGCAAAGCCGGTGCCGCCACCCATTAAAATAATCGGGCGACCACTGTCTTCGCGCAAATAATAACTGCCGAGCGGTGCCTCGATGCGCAGCATGGTTTTGGGTTTCATGCCTTCAAAAACATAATCGCCAAAATGTCCGTCGGGCACATGACGAATCTGCAGTTCGATCAGGCTGTCATCGTGCGGCGCATTGGCGATAGAAAACGCACGGCGCTTGCCGTCCTTGAGAATAAATTCGAGATACTGGCCGGCGAGAAACTGCAGACGCTCGTGCTCGGGCAATTTGAGCTTGATCTGCATAACATCGTGGCTGAGCAGCTGTTTGCTTTCAACACGGCAGGGCATGATGCGCGGCTCGATATCTCTCGCGGCGCTGATTTCTCGCACTGCGATTTCAAGATCGGATTTCGCCAGCGCCTGGCAAAACAGGGTTTTGCCCTGTTCGCTGGCGGCCTCGGCCAGACTGCGTAGCTCTTTGTCGTAACTCACTTCACCTGAGAGCAAATCACCCGCACACCTGCCACAGGCGCCATTGCGGCACCCATAGGGCAGGCCGATACCCTGTCGAAGCGCCGCATCCAGAACTTTTTCGTTTTCCTCGACGCTAAATTCGTGTCCGCTGGCAGGCACGGTGACTTTAAAACTCATGTAAAATCGCCAATATTCAGAATGAGATCCATTCTCGCCTATTTATCAGGCAATGAAAACAACCCTTTATATATAAGCCATCATCTGGAGCCCCTAATGCCGCGCGTCAAAATATTCAGCACAGGCACCTGTCCCATCTGCGACAAAACCAAACACCTGCTCAAAAAATGGGGAATACCGTATCAGGAAGCGCGGCTTGATCTCGACCCGAACGAACGTCGAGAATTTTCCGCCAAAACTAACGGTGCCCGCAGCGTGCCACAAATTTTAATCGATGGCGAATGGATTGGCGGCTTTAGTGAATTGACCGAACTGCACATGGACGACAAACTCGATCACCTGATGGAATAACCTATCTGGTCGGAAAAACCCTGTTGGGACAGGAAATGAAATATAGTGCCGGGCGTTAATCTGGGCCGGCCATTCAATTGGTCAAAAAATTCACGCCATCCACAAGGCGATTATTTACCGATACAAAAATCAGCAAATATTTTCCCAAGCAAATCATCCGCGCTGAAAGCGCCGGTAATTGATGCCAGCGCCTGTTGTGCTAATCGAAGTTCTTCGGCCAGTAACTCGCCCGCTTTTAATCTGGTTAATGCTTCGTTTGCTTCGTTCAGATTCTGTTCGGCGATATCTATCGCTTCAAGGTGTCGGCGACGCGCGATAAATTTGCCTTCCTGCTGCTGTTGATAGCCCATGCACTGTTTCAGATGCTGCTTCAGCAAATCCACACCTTCGCCCGTTATCGCAGACAGATATATATGTGTCACATCTTCTATTTGCTCACTGCGCGCAGGCTGTTCAAACAGATCGATTTTATTGTGCACACAGGTAAGTTTGCTACCGGCCAGTGGCTGAGGAATCGTATCATCGTTTTCTATACTGGCATCGACCAGATATAGCACGCGATCAGCGCGTTCGATTTCTGCGTGTGCACGACGAATACCTTCCTGTTCCACGCGATCAGCACTATCGCGTAAACCCGCAGTGTCAATAATGTGCAAGGGCAGGCCATCAATCTGTATATGCTCGCGCAGAACATCGCGGGTGGTGCCAGGTATTTCGGTGACGATTGCAGCCTCATGTCCCGCCAGAGCATTGAGCAAACTCGACTTACCTGCATTCGGTCGTCCTGCAATCACCACGGTCATTCCATCTTTGAGTAAACGACCCTGTTGCGCTGATTGTTTTACCGTTTGCAGCTGTTGTTGCACCTTGTCGAGTTTTTGCGCGATGGTTTTGTCTGCCAGAAAATCAATTTCTTCTTCGGGGAAATCTAGCGCGGCTTCGACATGAACGCGCAACTGTGTCAGATCCTCTACCAGCGCGTTAATCTGTTCAGAAAAAGCGCCCTGCAATGAATGCACAGCGGCCTTCGCCGCCTGTTCGCTTTGTGCTGCGATAAGATCCGCGATTGCTTCGGCCTGAGCAAGATCGATTTTATTGTTTAAAAATGCGCGCTCACTGAATTCGCCGGCGCGCGCCGCGCGCGCGCCGAGAGCAATAATTTTCTGTACCAGCATGTCCAGCACGACCATACCGCCGTGGCCCTGTAACTCAACAACATCTTCGCCGGTGAAAGAGTGCGGCGCCTTGAAATACAGCGCTATGCCCTGATCGATAACATTGTGTTCGTTATCGTAAAAACTGGCGTAGTGTGCGAGACGGGGTGCAGGGCAGGCGCCCAATATGTGCTCCGCGATATCAACGGCCTTTGATCCACTAATGCGGACAATGCCCACACCACCCGCGCCGGGTGGTGTGGCGATGGCGACAATGGTATCCGCATTCAACATCGCATTATGCTGATTGCTGAAAGCTATGGAGCAGCTTCGATTCGCCGCGTGATGATGTACTGCTGTGTAATCGACAGCAAATTATTGACCACCCAATACAGCACCAGGCCGGCAGGGAAAAACGCGAACATGAAAGTGAGGCCTATCGGCATTACCTGCATGATTTTTTTCTGAACAGGATCGACTGGTGCCGGGTTCAGTTTCTGCTGCACAAACATGGAAATACCATAAATAGCCGGCAGAATATAATAAGGATCCATTACAGATAAATTGTGTATCCAGAGTATAAAGGGCGCGTGTCGCATTTCAGCGCTTTCGAGCAGCACCTTATAGAGGGCGAAAAATACTGGCATCTGCACAGCGATTGGCAAACACCCGCTCAACGGATTAATTTTTTCCCGCTTGTACATTTCCATCATCGCCTTGCTCATCGCCTGGCGATCATCACCGAAACGTTCTTTCATCGCTTTCATGCGCGGTGCGACCTTGCGCATTTTTGCCATTGAGCGATAGCTCATTTCGGAAAGTTTATAAAATACCGCTTTTACCGAGATGGTCAGGAACACGATCGCCCAGCCCCAGTTACCAAACCAGCCGTGATACAAATTCAAAAGTCTGAACAACGGTTCGGCAATAATAGCAAACCAGCCATAATCAATTGTAAGCTCAAGCCCAGGAGCCATCGCTTCGAGTTTATAATGCAGCTTGGGGCCTGCAACCAGGCGCGTTTTGAATATGCCTTCTTTGCCCGCGGGTACTTCTTTTGCCGCGCCGCGTGCTCCCAGAACATAACGGCCTGTAGCCTTGTCTTCACGTGCGTAATATAAATTGTCAGCGCCTCTTTCGGGTATCCACGCTGCTAGAAAATCATGCTGGGTCATCGCCAGCCAGCCATTACTTAGCTCACAACCCTGCTTCAGGCTCGTTTTGTTTTTACATGAGTCCGCACCGATGACATCACTCACATCACCTTTCGCCATTTCATCAAAATCAATTTCGTGGTATTTGACGCTCTGGTTATAGATAGCACCACCCTCATAGGAACGGTGAGCCAATTTTGAACCCTTCTTGGAAGGTGTTGCGCGCACCACTTGCATATACTGGCTACCATTCCAGTCTTTATCGCCAGCCTTTACCTTGTATTCGATGTCGATTGCATAATCGTCGCGATGCAAAATGAACGTTTTTGTTACCTGAGTGCCATCTTTACCTGTCCAGTGCAAAGGAATGCGCAATTCATTTTTGCCTTCTGCCAGGCGATAACTGGTCTTTTCCGCAGTGTAAAGGCTGTGATGAGTCGGCGCGCTATCTTTCCCGGAGATCAGTCCCGACTGCGCCACTTGATAATCAGTATCTGCATCTGTCAGCAGAACAAAGCGGTCGGTCGATTTGGTCGGATCTTCCTCGTATTTACGAAGCGCCAGGCGAGGGATATTGCCGCCGCGTGTATCAATGTCCATATCAACCACGTCGGTAATGACATGTATACGTTGGCCATCAGGCTGAGCCTGTTTTTTCGCGGTTACTGCAGGCGCCGCCGTTTTGGTTATTTCAGCAGCAGGGGGGGGTATTTCGGTTTTTGCATCCGAGGCAGTCGAAGCGACCTGCTCCGAACGCTGTTGCTTTGTGGCAACCGGCTGCACAACATAGTCTTTCTGCCATTGTGACCATAATAACCAAAGAACAAAAAACAGAGAGAAATAAAGCAATAAACGATTATTTTCCATTACTGACCATGGTTACTGTGTTGATGTTTACAGGTTGAGGCTTCAGGCACGGGATCATAACCACCCTCATGCCAGGGATGACAGCGCAAAATACGCTTAACCGCTAACCAGCCACCCTTTATTACGCCGTGTGTCTGGATCGACTCTGCGGCATAGCTGGAACACGTTGGCATATAACGGCATGAAGGCGCTAAATACGGGCTAATGGCGTATTGATAGATCTTGATCAGTGCTAGCAGGATGGTTCGCATTTTTCTTTCAATATTCGCCAGTGTTTATTGAGTGACTGAAAAAGAACTGTATTTGGTGCTGTACTGCTCTGTTGCCCCGCCATTACGACATAATCTACATTGGCGTGTTCGGACTGTCTGAAACTTTCTCGCACCAGTCGCTTCAGTCGGTTGCGCTGTACTGACAACTTTGCCTTTCGTTTGGATATCGCCAGGCCCAGTCGTGGCTGTTTCAGCGCGTTTTGCCTGGCAAGGACGGTGAAATATCGATCACTGGAACGTACCGATTGATCAAAGACTTGCTGAAACTCTCTCGCCTTTAACAATCTGGCACGCTTTTGCAAGCGCGCCGTATTCATGATTGTGACGGCCTGTTAAACCGAAATACGATGACGACCTTTGGCGCGACGGGCCTTGAGTACTTTGCGTCCACCCAGAGTGGCACTACGTGCACGAAAACCATGCGTTCTTGCGCGTTTTAACTTGCTCGGCTGATAAGTTCTTTTCATTGCTATAGACCTGAATAAATTTTATTTAAATACAAAACCATTTTGTTTCTTGCTGCTACAAGCCAAAACAAATACTTAGCCCAGATGGCCGTGACGCACATGCAGAGAGCCGCGCATTTTACTTGTGCTTGCGCCTTGAGTCAAAGTGAAATTTTCGCTATTTCAATATCTTGGCTTCTACTCGTCAATTTATTGTTGAGCCGCTGTGGCTAAGCCAGAACAACCGGTATACAATCATCAACCCCTGGCTACTTTTCATGTGTTTTGCTCAGGATCTTGCAGCCAATCTTATGATTTTGTGCATTGGCGTTGTTTATTTTATTGCGGAGGCATATTTGGCGTGAGCACGGCACTCTGGCCGAATTGTTTACAGCGCCTGGAGCAGGTGTTGTCTGATCAGCAGCTCAATACCTGGATTCGTCCTCTCCAGGTCAGAGAAGATCAGCAACACATTACGCTGTTTGCGCCCAATCGCTTTGTGCTCGACTGGGTCAAAAAAAACTTTCAGCAACAAATTTCAGACATTCTCGGCGAAATTTGTGCCAGTGACGACATCCGTTTATCGCTGGAGGTCGGCTCACAGGAAAATCCGTCTGTTTCGCCTGTCCACAATCCACCGCCAAAACCGTCAAAAGCATTCAACCTGAATTCCAGTCGTGTTCATGCGCCTGACACAAAAATTGAACACAATCTTAACGCCGCTTTCACTTTCGACAGTTTTGTAGAAGGTAAATCTAACCAGCTGGCACGCGCGGCTTCGATCCAGGCCGCAGAAAATCCTGGCAAAGCCTACAATCCTCTGTTTTTATACGGTGGTGTCGGTCTGGGTAAAACCCACCTGATGCACGCGCTGGGGAATACCATGTTGCAACACCGCCCCAATGCTCGCGTGGTTTATCTACATTCGGAGCGATTTGTTGGCAACATGATCAAATCGCTGCAGCACAATACGATTGACGCTTTCAAACAGCACTATCGCTCACTGGATGCGCTGTTGATAGACGATATTCAGTTCTTCGCCGGCAAAGAGCGTTCGCAGGAAGAATTTTTTCATACCTTCAACGCACTGCTGGAAAGTGGCCGCCAGATTGTGCTGACCTGTGATCGTTATCCCAAAGAGGTTGATGGTCTGGAAGAGCGCCTGCGCTCTCGTTTTGGCTGGGGATTGCCCGTTTGCATTGATCCGCCCGAACTTGAAACCCGTGTCGCCATTTTGCAAAAAAAGGCTGAAGAATCATCTGTCGACTTTCCCAGCGAGGTCGCATTTTTCATCGCCAAGCGTATTCGCTCAAATATCCGCGAACTGGAAGGCGCGCTACGCCGCGTGATGGCGACCTCAAATTTTACAGGCAAACCCATTACGCTCGATTTTGCCAAAGAAGCCCTGCGCGATCTGATCGCATTGCAGGATCGAATGATCACGATCGATAATATCCAGAAAACCGTGGCAGAATATTACAAAATACGAAGCTCTGACCTGCTTTCCAGTCGGCGCAGCCGCTCGATTACGCGGCCTCGCCAGATTGCCATGGCACTGTCAAAAGAGCTCACTAATCATAGTCTGCCCGAGATCGGCGAAGCCTTTGGTGGACGTGATCACACCACGGTGTTACATGGTTGCCGTAAAATAGCTGAACTTCGTGACTCTGACTCTCGTATCCACGAAGACTACAAGAATATGATGCGAATATTGAGTAACTGAGCTGTGTTTCTGGTTACTCTGCGATCAACACAGCTTTTTAGAACTTGTGTATAAAGTGTTAGTTAAACGACCAGTAAGATGTAGATAGAAACTAGATATTGGTTTATCCACATATCATCAACATGATAAAGGCAGTAATCGTGCTGGCGGTGCGCTAAATATTTAGATATAAGATATTGTTTTAAATATAAATATAATACTTATCCACAGAAAAAAGTGGTGCTTATAAATATAACTACAAATATATATAAAGATATAAATAATATGAAACTGAAAATTCAGCGCGAAGATCTGCTTAACCCACTTCAGCAAATTATTGGCGCGATTGAAAAACGCCAAACCATGCCAGCATTGTCCAATGTACTGATTCGGGCAAGTGTGGATTCAGTCAGCCTGACAGCAACAGACCTCGAAATTGAGCTGGTTACGCGTATTGACATGATGGTCGATCAACCAGGTGACATCACTTTGCCTGCAAGAAAGCTGCTCGATATTTGCAAAGCATTACCTGCCGAATCCGAAATTTCACTGACCATCAAAGATGATAAAGCTGTGATTCAGTCAGGGCGTAGTCGTTTTTCGCTCGCGACCTTGCCGGCGAGTGATTTTCCTGTTCTGGACAATATTAAAACAGGTTCCGAATTCGAGATCGCACAAAAAACACTGAAAGAAATGATCGAGAAAACCAGCTTTGCCATGGCACAGCAGGATGTTCGCTATTATCTCAATGGACTGTTGCTCGAAGTCAGTCCTCAGTTACTACGTGCAGTAGCTACCGATGGTCATCGCCTGGCCTATTGCGAAAAAAAGACCAGCGCGGATATTGCAGATATTAAGCAAGTCATCGTGCCGCGCAAAGGCGTGCTAGAACTTGCACGCTTGCTGGCTGATGTCGATGATACGGTGAAAATCATGCTGTCGAATAATCATTTGCAGATTGAATTCGAAAAGCTGCGTTTTACTTCAAAACTTATCGATGGGCGCTTTCCTGACTATAACCGGGTTATTCCAGATGCGACAAATTGCCAGCTGACCGCTGATCGCGAGTTATTACGACAGGCTCTGGTCAGAGCTTCAATTCTGTCGAACGAAAAATATCGTGGAATTCGCCTGTCTGTAGAAAATAAGATATTAAAATTAGAGGCGCAAAATCCAGATCATGAAGAAGCAGATGTAGAGCTGGAGGTGGTTTACAAAGGCGATGCACTCGAAATTGGATTCAACGTCACCTATATGCTGGATGTGCTCAATGTCAGCAATTCCACCATGGTTCAGGCCGCCTTGCGTGATTCAAATAGTAGTTGCTTGTTAACTTTCCCGGATGAGAAGGATTGTAAATACGTGATCATGCCGATGCGGTTGTAATCGCTCGGCCAGAAGCAGCGACAGCACCATGCATCTCAGCCAGCTGCAAATCACTGATTTTCGCAATCTCAAAGCGGTGGAGATGGCACCCGTCTCAGGTGTGAATCTTATTACCGGCAAAAATGCTTCTGGCAAAACCAGTTTGCTGGAAACTATCTATTACCTTAGCCACGTCCGTTCCTTCCGTAGCATGCAGGTCGCAGACCTGATCAATCGTGAAGCCAGCTATTTACAGCTGGTTGCCAGAATCCATACAGACCAGGGCGAAACCCCAATCGGAATCCGCCGCAGTAAAACCCGTATGCAAATTCGCTGTAACCAGCAGGCTGTGAAAAGGGTGGCCGATCTGGCAGCGTGTTTTCCTGTG
>CAYRNH010000040.1:0-14356 GCA_964425515.1 uncultured Thiotrichaceae bacterium
GAAAAGCGGCATTTTTTTCATGCGGCCCAAACCATGGCCAGCAAATCGGGATACCGCCACGCACTGACTTTCCCGGCGCGAAGCTGGCATCGGTGGATACCCAGATCACCTCGTCTTTGCCTTTCGGTGTCCAGCTGAGCACCTGTGCGCCCTGAAGGCTTGTTCTTGAGCTTGCGCTCTGGTTTTGAATTTCAATCACCGGGATATCGCCCTCACCTGCTCTGAAACGCAGGCTGGTATCACCACTATCCAGTGAAAAGTTTTCGTTCAACTGCTCTATGTCGGGTGTATTCATAAGCAAAATCACATGATTTGAAGGATTGACTGATATTGTAATACCTGGCGGCAGGAAAAAAAGGCCAAAAAAAACCCCGCGAAATTGCGGGGCCTTTTTAGGATCAAACTAGAGAGCGTTTAGCCTCTGATGTTTGTAGCCTGTGGACCTTTAGGACCTTGTTCTACTTCGAAAGTGACCTGCTGGCCTTCAGCCAGTGTACGGAAACCTTCGCTTGCAATAGCAGAAAAATGTGCAAAAACGTCTTTGCTGCCATCTGAAGGAGAAATAAAGCCGAAGCCCTTAGATTCGTTAAACCATTTAACGGTTCCTGTAGCCATGATGATTACCTCATTGGATATTAAAGTTAGTGTGTTGCAAATCTTACGAGGTAATTACAGGAGAGAGCTTAGAAAGAACTTCTGACAAGAACCAGGATAGAATATAGCGAGTGAAGCGTACTGTTTTTTATTCAAGAAAGCTACACTTATTTTAATATGATGACAAATATCATCAATTCAAGGCCTCTGCCGGAATATTTCGCCGGCTCCAGCCGGCCCTCAGCCTCTGGACAGGCGTGTCAGCGGATCCTGGCGATAATACTGCCGTAATTGCTCATAAATCGAACCATAGTGCTGCTGCAGCAGATCTGGCCGCTCGAAAAAGACTTCACTGAGAACCGCAAAAAACTCGGCTGGAAGCGTCGCGGCATAGCAACTAATACCGATATCTACACCCTTGCTGCACTTTTGCTGAAAATCTTCAAAACCTGCATTGAACGCTTCAAACCATTGAGGCGAGCTCATGCCCGAATGCAAGGGTGGAAACCCATTGGCCGATCCGGTTTGCATATCGAGTTTGTGGGCGAATTCATGAATCACCAGATTATGGCCGTCAATCATACCGGCGTGCTCAGTATCATCCCAGGACAGCACCACCGGCCCGCGTTGCCAGGATTCACCCGAAAGGTGCGACTGCACATCATGCGCCACACCGAACTCATCATGCACCACACGTCTGGGTGCAAACCCGGCAGGATAAACAATCACCGAAACCCAGCCGTCGTAACAGTCCAGATCCAGGTATAAAACGGGAATACAGGCCTGTAACGCAATGATCAAAGTCATCGCCGGCGTCACTTCCAGTCCATCAACGCCTTCAAATACTTTTCGGTGCAAAAACAGGATCGCCAGCTCACGCAGCCTGTCCTTTTCCTCCGCGGTGTATCCACGCAACAGCGGCAATGCAGCAAACGCCTCAGACCACTGTGCTGAAGTTATCTCTGAGCGGCTGATAATGCGTCGATCCAGCCAGTGGCGGATAAATTTAAACATCCGTCTAGTCTGACTGAAGCCTGCGCAACATTGAAGCGCAAACTAACGTGACCTGACTGGAAAGAATGTTTTAAAATGAAGTTGTATTGTATTGACCCACTATATGAAACGCGCTTATGGGGCAAAAACAGACAAATAGTGACTTAAGCGAGGATGCTGCGTCAGCACAGAACGAACAGATCAGTCACAGTGCTGGTCTTAGAGTCGGTGACGAACTCCTCAGAGCGGCCGCAGCCTTTGCAGTGGAACAGCCATCCCGAAGCTGGTGGCATGTGGCTTCGACCTTTATCCTGTTGATCGCAGCGCTCACCGGTGCTGGAATGGCGCCCTGGTGGCCGGTACGAACACTGCTTTCCGTGCTTGGTGCGCTGGTGATAGTGCGCGCTTTCATTACCTACCATGACTATATGCACGGTGCGATACTGAGCAAATCACGCCTTGCCTGGTGGCTGTTTCACATCTATGGTGGTCTGGCGCTCACGCCGCCGCGTTCATGGAAAAAAAGTCACAATTATCACCACGGCCACGTCGGCAAGATCAGCGCTGCCAGCATCGGCGCCTTCCCGGTGATGGACACGCAAATGTGGCGAGAAGCCTCTTTGTCAGAACGCATCTGGTACCGTTTTCAACGCCATCCGCTGGTAGTGCTGTCTGGTTATATTACGATCTTTTTCTACAGCATCTGCCTGCGACCATTATTGCGTGAACCAGCGAAATACTGGGACTCGGCTCTGTCGCTGCTCGCACATGGCGCGCTGATTGCTGTACTCTGGTGGTTTGGTGGTTTTGATGTGGCCTTCTTTGTGGTGCTGCTACCGATGAGCATTGCTTCAGCCCTGGGCAGTTATCTGTTTTTCGCCCAGCATAGCTTTAAACGCATGCACATTATCACGCCTCAGTCGTGGAGCTATTACCGTGCCGCGCTGGAGTCATCGAGCTACATGAAACTCAACGCAATCATGCAATGGTTTACCGGCAACATCGGTTATCACCATATTCATCACCTGAATGTACGCATCCCGTTTTATCGTTTACCCGAAGCGATGGCAGCCATACCTGAACTGCAGTCACCAATCACAACATCACTGGCACCACGAGATATCATCAACTGTTTTAAATCTTCACTGTGGGACGAAAAACTGCACCGCATGGTGACTTATCGTGAAGCCAGCGAACTGGTTTAATGAAATAACAAAACTAAAGAGACCCGGCTATAAAATCATAATCGTATCTTAATGACTGGAAGCAAATGATGCCGATAGTTTGCCAACAAGAACCGTCCTGCATGGTCTGCTTAGACGGGACGAGCGCCTGTCAAGGCCAGTGCTGGAGCTCGCTTCATCCCTGATGTTTAACCATAAAGCCCCTGCTTCATGGAAGTCTTCTTGATTTTTTTCGCATCCTTTTTTTCTTTCGGGGTCAGTAAAGATTTCTTCTTGGCTTCTTTGTTACTTTTTTGCTCTCTACCCATGATGTTTTCTCCTGGTATGAAGGTGATTTCAGTCAGCCACATGCCTCTGACTACTGAGCCTTTACGATAGTACTCCGATTAAACCAACCCGTGTCTATCAATAAAATAAAAAAGCCAGTCAAATTCATGATTCAGCCCTTGAACAAACTCGGGATTATCTGGCATTATCAGCCACGGCCTGAACAGGCCGATACTGGGCGTGCGGGTGTAGTTCAATGGTAGAACTTTTGCTTCCCAAGCAAACCACGAGGGTTCGATTCCCTTCACCCGCTCCAGACCGCCCTGCCACTGGCTTCTGCGCCCCCTCCCATCAGCCCCATCTACAGGCAAAAACGTGGTATTATAGCCGCTCGAATCGGGTGTTTTTTGCTTCACCCCTTTCGCTCAGCGTGGCACGCTCCCTCCAAGCTAGAACCTGCCGGGTTTGTAGCAACGCAGCCACAGGTAAGTCATCCTGTCTGAAACAGCGCCTGCCTGACATATCGATCATGTTAGTGCAGACACATTCGTTACCACACTAAGGAATAGCAAGCACAATCAGCGCGCAGGGATACCAAACCCAAGTAACGCGCACGACAAAATATCAGGGGCATTACATTATGCAACAAGCAGCAAGTGAATATAAATATCGAGTAACCAAAATTGAAAAAACATCAGCGCCCGAAGGCATGATGGGCGACAGCTGGTATCGGTATGTCATCGAGAAAGGCAAATCCGTCATGGAATGCAAAAAATCAGGTTCGCTCAAAGATGTCAAAACACACGCAGAAGGCGTGGCCGAACTGATTAATTCACGCAACGGAAAAAGCAGCGCAAAAAAGAAATAAGCACAACATCAGATCAACAAAAGCATTCCGATTACAATACTTTTGTTGATCTAGCGAATCACTTACTGCCAAACTGTTTCATCATGGTATCGGCAATTCCTTTGATAATACCGAGGAATATGTCGGTACCCGCCTGATCATTATTTCGACGACACTCATTTAAAGCAGAAATCGCAATATTCACGGCCGCGTGAAAATTGCCTTTGTCGACAAATTCCTGAACAGTTTTTTTCTCAGCTTCTATATCCATCATTTATACCTGTAAATTTTTTGATGTCATACAGATTATCTGGCTAGGCTCTACTTTCCGGTTAAATCTTTTTCAGCAGATCGACTCGAATCGGCATATCAAAGTACACACCCTCATCTCCCGCATGCGCCATAAATCGCTGTTTCACGAGCGCGTACAGTTCGTCATCCAGTTCATGTTTAGTATGTGTTGTTCCTATTATTTTGTTTTCAAAATCTTCGAAGCTTTCAAATACCATCGGCGAATAAAAGAACAGTTCCTCTACAAGTTCAAACAGACCTTCATCAACCGCTTGCTGTACAGTTGCAAACGCTGCTTCACGCACTGCCTTCTCATCGTGGAACAGTCGCAGAATCTCGTTAAAATCTCCTGCATAAACCGGTTCGGAAATATACGCCAGGCCACCCGGTTTCAATACCCGTCGAATCTCCCGCATTGCCTGGGCCATCGCTGCGAGTGGCACATGGTGCAATGATTTGAACATAAAGACGACATCAACGCTTTCATTCTCAAGCGGAATATCCTCTGCACCGGCGAGCACGAAGCTCACGTTGGGCAGATCCGTGGTTCCGAGGTTTTGTTCGTGCGCGATCTCATCCACTTCCATCGCTGTAATTTTACGATTCGGCCCCGCTGTAGCTATATCACGTGTTATCGCTGCGCTGCCACAACCCAGTTCCAGAATATGTTTGTTATCGAGCGACAACAAACGGTGGTATATATCGGTCTCCGGGCAAACGGTTTCGATATTATCAGAAGCAATTTTCATATTTTGTAACTCCACTTAATCAGAATTCAACCAGCGGCGACGAAGCGACTCGCGGTTAAGGCGAAACCATTGCAACGTGATGATCGCCATGCTGTTGTCGATGCGACCGTTGTCAAGCCAGTCGAATGCAGTTTGTGATGACACCACGTGTACGCGAATATCTTCGCCTTCGTGCGCCAGCCCGTGTATGCCGCCCAGTCCAGCCGTTTCACAACGGCCGATAAACAGATGAATCTGTTCATTGCTGCTGCCGGGGCTGGTGTAATACTGGCAGATGGGTTCGATATCACTGACCTTGCAACCCGCCTCCTCGATCGCCTCACGCTCGACGACCGCTTCTGGCGTTTCACCCGGTTCGCGGTAACCGGCGATAACTTCGATCAGCCAGGGACCGTCTGCACGCTGATCAGCAGCACCAATACGGAATTGTTCGACCAGCACCACTTCATCGCGCGCCGGGTCGTAAGGCAGAATGCCCGCCGCATGATGCCGATCGAGCAACTCGCGCCGGATCACCGGGCTTTCGCCACCAGCGAACAGCTCGTGCTGCAACTCGAATTCGGTGAGCTTAAAAAAACCCTGATACAACAAACGCTGTTTAAGAATGGACCATTTCATGCGGCTAGTTTAACAGGGTAGAGAAAACCCGGCTGTTTAAGGGCTCGGATTTGCGTGCTCGTTGTGGATCGCCTCAATCCCTTCCAGCACATCGGCGGGCAAGTTCAGATCAATACTGCCGATGTTGCTGCGCAACTGCTCCATGGTTGTCGCGCCGATGATCGTGCTGGTCAAAAACGACCGGGTATTCACATACGCCAGCGCCATCTGTGCCGGATCAAGATCATGCGCGCGCGCCAGCGCAACATATTTTTCGGTCGCCGCTATCGCTGCTGGACTGCTGTAGCGAGTGTAGTTCGGAAACAGCGTCATTCGTGCACCTTCGGGCGTCGCACCACCAAGATATTTCCCGGACAGCACCCCAAACCCCAGCGGCGAATACGCCAGCAAACCCACGCGCTCACGCCAGGAAATTTCGGCCATGCCGACTTCGTAAGTGCGATTGAGCAGGCTGTACGGGTTCTGTATGCTGACAATGCGCGGCAAACCGGCCTGCTCTGCTGCGTGCAAAAACTGCATCACACCCCAGGGCGTTTCATTCGACAATCCGATATGCCGAATCTTGCCAGCCTTGATCTGTTCGTTCAGCGCCGCCAGGGTTTCAGCAATCGGCGTTAACTGTTCTTCACCGGGAATCTCGAAACCCAGCTGGCCGAAAAAATTGGTTTTGCGCTGTGGCCAGTGTAACTGGTACAGATCAATATGATCGGTTTGCAAACGCTTCAGGCTGGCATCGACCGCTTGAGCAACATCACTGTGATCAAATTTAGACTTGCCATCACGGATATGCGGTATCCAGCCTTCACCGGGGCCTGCCATTTTGCTGGCAAGTATGATCTTGTCGCGATTACCCGTAGCCTGTAACCACTCACCGATAATTTTTTCGGTACTGCCATAGGTCGCAGCATTAGGTGGAATCGAATACAGTTCTGCAGTATCAAAAAAATTCACACCCTGCGAAAGCGCGTAGTCCATTTGCTCAAATCCCTGCTCGCGCGTGTTCTGCTGACCCCAGGTCATGGTGCCAAGACAGATCACGCTGACATCGATATCAGTATTGCCCAGTTTTCGATATTGCATATATAACCCTTTGTTAATTGGCGAGATGATTAAATAGCTGAGCGGTCAATCGTGGTCTAAAAGCGAGAACGCATGCTATTCAGGACAGGCGTGCTGCTATCCACAGCCGTATAGAGCCTGCTCAATGCATAAAATTCCTTTTCACATCAGGATCGCCGCCACAGGGATCCCTGTGGCGGCAGTTTCAGATTCTTTATTTCTTGCGGCCGTATCTTGCTGTGAAGCGCGCTTTGCCCAGCATGTTGCCATGGATCATAAAACCAGCCAGCGCTGCGGTCGCATTGGCAGGGATTTCAAGCCTGGCGGTTTTCAGCGCGTACACGGTGAAAATATAATGATGCGGCTTGTCACCCTTCGGAGGACAGGGACCGCCCCAGCCCGCAACGCCGTAATCGGTATGAACCTGTACCGCGCCTGCTGGCAAAGTTGTGCTGTTGACCGCACCGGCATTGGCAGGCAATGCATTCACATTGGCCGGGATATTGATCACCACCCAGTGCCACCAGCCCGAACCGGTCGGTGCGTCAGGATCGTACACCGTCACCGCAAAACTTTTGGTGCCCTTGGGCGCGCCGCTCCATTTGAGCGCAGGTGATTTGTTATCGCCCGAACAGCCAAAACCGTTAAATTCAAAACTGCTGGGGATCATGCTGTTCGCTTTGATTTGCGGGCTGGATAATTTAAAGCCGCCTGCATAACTTGTATTCGCCAGGCCAGCCAGAACAATAGCCAGGATTATTTTGCGCATGTTTATATCTCCGTGGAATTTGCAAGGGCGAATTTTAGCACTTCCAACACGGCACATAAAAACGCAAACCTCAGGGCCATTATTCTGACCATTGGGCCCGAGAAATCGCTCATATCAAATCCCTCCAGGTATTAGTTGATCAAGATCAATAAGCCCTCGATAAAAAAGATGACAATAAACCGCATACTAATAAAAGCGATGTGCACGAGGTTATTGAAATGACATATTACGCTCCCGGTTGCCCTGGATATTATGATTTTGACGACATTGCACGGTTTGCACGAAAACGATTTATTGAAGGCTACGACACGATCGATCTGATGACAAACGCCAGCACCTATCGTGAAAAAGAAGAGATCGCTCTGGTCGCGATGCTGGATCTGGATGATGAGACGGTTGCGGACCTGAAGCTTGACTGCAGGCACGCCGACGAATGCAAAGTGACCCATTGCCAAAGCCTGCTTAGAAAAATTATAAACGAGGATTTAGCATTGGCAGCTACTTAAATCAGCACCGGCCTGTAGCCAGTTAGCGATGGCGCCCGTGATGCGATTGCATTTGGCTAAAATCGCATACGACCATCGTGATCGAATTTGCATTCAGTTTAAACGGTGCCTGAATAACCAGCCGGCCATGGTCAGAGTGATCACTGCGATGATCGCCATGGGCCAGTAGTACTGAAATAACAGCGAATAGGTATCGCCTTCCAGAAACACACCTCGCAGGATAATCAGAAAATAGCGCAATGGATTGGTATAGGTAAGTAGCTGTAATGCATGCGGCATATTCGCAATCGGTGTCGCAAAACCAGACAGAATCACTGCGGGCACCAGAAACAGAAATGCGCCAAGCATACCCTGTTGCTGCGTCAGTGCGATTGAAGAAATCATCAGGCCAATGCCCACGGCCGACAGTAAAAATAGAAACATGCCGATATATAAGGCACCGAGGCTGCCGCGAAAAGGCACATCGAACCAGTACACCGCCATGAACAAAATAAAGCTTCCCTCCAGGGCGCCGATCAAAACCCCGGGAAAAGACTTGCCAAGCAAAATCTCATACGGTCGCATGGGTGTAACCAGCAGCTGATCGAAGGTGCCTGCTTCGCGTTCACGTGCGACCGAAAGCGCGGTGACCAGCGTGGTAATAATCAGTGTTAGCAAACCGGCAATACCGGGCACAATAAACCAGCGCGATACCAGATTACTGTTGAACCAGGGGCGAACCTGCAAACTGGCCGCAGGTTGTGGCAGACCGTGTCTGGCCGCCCAGTCAATATTGAAATCACGGATGATTTCACCAAGGTAGCCCTGCACCAGCAATGCACTATTCGAATTGCGACCATCAATGATGACCTGTAACGGCGATGATTGTCCCGACAGTAAATTAGCACTAAAGTCTGAATCGAGATGCACCACCAGCAGCACATCCTTGTTGTTGATCAATGGCGCAATTTCCTGATCATGGTCGATATAGCGATAAAGATGAAAGTGCGGTGAGCCCAGCACGTGCGAGACCAGTTCACGCGATGCCGCGCCTCGATCCTGATTGTAGATAGCCACCGGAATGTCATTCAGATCAAATGTGGCGGCATAACCAAAAACGAGCAGCTGTAAGATCGGTGGCACCACCAGCACAATGCGGCTGCGTTTATCTTTGAGAATCGCAAGCAGCTCCTTAATGGCCAGCGCCACAATACGTTGCAATGAGGCGTTCAATCCAGTCGCTTCCTGGTTTTGCGCCGTGCAATACCTAGAAAAATCACCATCATAAAGAGTAATGCCACGCTGTTACTCAGGATCACCGGCCAGATGTCACCTGCCATAAACAATGTTTGCAGGATCGCCACGAAATAACGCGCTGGAACAATATGGGTAATAAACTGAATCACGGGCGGCATTGAGCTGATCTCAAAAATAAAACCGGAAAGAATAAAGGCCGGCAAAAAAGTCGCGACCAGCGCAATCTGTCCAGCGACAAACTGGCTGCGAGCAACGGTCGAAATCAGCAACCCCATACCAAGCGCGACCATCATGTACAGTGCCGAGGTAATGATCAGCGCAAACAATGAACCACGCAGCGGCACATCGAACACCCATCGGGCCATCAGCACAGTGAGCAACATCCCGCCCATACCCAGAATAAAGTACGGCAGCAATTTGCCGACCGTAATTTCCCAGATACGAATCGGTGTCACCATCAGCGCTTCCATGGTGCCGCGTTCCCATTCGCGCGCAACCACCATCGAGGTCAGCATTGCTCCTGTTAGAGTCATGATCAACGCGATTAATCCGGGAACCAGAAAATCGCGGCTGCGCACAGCAGGATTGAACCAGATGCGGGGCTCAAGCGAGACCGGCATCTTTAACTCATGCCCCTGCTCGCGCGCATAACTGAGCAACCAGCTTTGCCATACACCCTGTATATAGCCTTGCGTGATACGCGCCTGATTGGCGTCGACACCATTAACAAAAACACCGATCGGCGCATTGTCATTGCTGAGCAGTCGCTTGCTAAAATCATTACGCAACCAGACAATGCCATCGACATGGTGCAGCATCAACGCCTGCTCGGCCTGTTGAATATCGCTGTATAAGGTCGGCGCAAAATATTCAGAGTGCTGGAATGCGCCTGTCAGGCTGCTGGTGCTGGTATCGGGCTGTTCGACCACCAGCGCGAGACGGATGTTTTTGGCATCCAGTGATACCCCAAACCCAAACAGCAGCAAAAGAATGACCGGCAGCACAAATGCAATCGCAATACTGGACGGATCGCGCAAAATCTGCAGACTCTCTTTACGAATCATGCCGCGCAAACGCATGCGGGTTAACGCCAGCGGTGTCATGCAGCGGCCTCATCAATCTGTTTTCTGCTTTCAACCAGAGCAATAAACGCATCTTCCATCGTCGGCGATGGCAAATCTGCACTGCGAAACCGTGCTTTCATTTCGGCCGGCGTGCCTTCGGCCAGCACATCACCTTCGGCCATGATCACCAGACGATCGCAATAATTGGCTTCGTCCATAAAATGCGTGGTCACCAGCACGGTGACACCGGCTTCAGCGAGTGCGTTGATGTGTTGCCAGAATTCACGACGTGCCAGCGGATCGACACCCGAAGTCGGTTCATCGAGAAACAAAATGTCAGGCTCGTGTAACAGTGCGGCGGCCATGGCCAGACGCTGTTTATAACCCAGCGGCAAATCGCCGCTTCGATTATTCATATAGTTCGTCAGTTCGAACGCCTGCATTGCCCAGTCAATACGCGTTTTGCGATGCTTGCGGTCAAGGCCGTAAGCGCTGGCAAAAAAATTCAGGTTCTCCCTGGCAGTCAAATCGCTATACATTGAAAAACGTTGCGCCATATACCCCAGACGGCTGCGCGCATTTGACGCTGCGCGGTGCAGATCATTACCGGCGACAAAAACCTCACCCGACGAGACCGGTAGCAGACCGCACAACATGCGAAAAGTGGTCGACTTGCCTGCCCCATTAGCACCGAGCAGACCAAACACTTCTCCACGCTGCACCTTGAAGCTGATATTTTTCACCGCATAAAAATCACCGAACTTTCGCTGTACGTTTCTGACTTCGATCACCGAATCCTGACCAGGACCGGTGTCAGGATGATGAGAAAAAATAGCCTCCCTGGCAACGCGTTCGGTTTTCAGCGTGGCGACAAACGCATCTTCGAAAATAGGTTCGACCGCTTCGATCTTTACATTCCTGATATCAGCATCAAGTTTTGGCGCGCCGACCTTGCGCGTGATCACGCGCACCACTTCATCTTCGATCACCGCATCAACAATGTCTGTTACGGTGCTGAGTTGATGTTGCAGACTGCGTTTGCTTTGCGTGTTGCTGCTGATATGAAAGGTGCGGCCGCGCATCGGTTCGCTAAAACTTTTTGGTTCACCCTGCCCGAGCACGCGGCCTTCGTGCATCATGATGACATCGTCGCAGCTTTCTGCTTCATTCAGATACGCGGTGCTGAGTAACACACTCAAACCTTCCTGTCTTACCAGTCGATAGATAATCGCCCAGAGTTCGCGTCGCGATACCGGATCAACACCCACGGTCGGTTCGTCGAGTAGCATCAAGGGTGGTGTTCTCACCAGTGTGCAGGCCAGCCCGAGTTTTTGTTTCATGCCACCGGACAACTGACCGGCCAGTCTTTTTTTGAACGGCGCCAGCGCGGTCAGATGCATCAGCTCGGCATAACGCTGTTTGCGTTGTGATTTTTCAATGCCCTGCAGATCCGCGTAAAGATCGAGGTTTTCCTGGACGCTCAGGTCTTCATACAGACCAAAGCGCTGCGGCATGTAACCGACAGAGGACTGCGCCTCAAGGGCCGAGTTGACAACATCGATGCCGGTCGCCTGTATACCGCCACTGTCTGGCAATAACAGACCGGCAGCAAGACGCATCAGCGTGGTTTTGCCCGCACCGTCCGGGCCGATCAGGCCGGTAATTTTTCCAGCCTGGATTTTGACACTGATGTTTTGTAGTGCGGTCACACTGGTATTGCCGGTGACAAACGTCCTGCTCACATCATCGAATACGAGTGCAGCGCTATCTACCATAAGTGCCGACCATCAGTGCTGGTCATCAGTGCTCGGCGGGTTTTTGCGTGCAGCGTTCTTCAGCGGGTGCAGCACCGGTAGAAGTCTGGCCCGGCGCAATGCTCACCGTTGCCGGCATGCCCAGGCGTAATTCGAACTGTGGATTGCAGGCGAAGATGCGCACCTGGTACACCAGGCGGGTACGCAATTCCGGTGTCTCTACGCTCTTTGGAGTGAACTCTGCGGTGGGAGAAATAAACCCGACCCAGCCCTGATACACCTTACCGGGAAAACTGTCGGTAGTGATTGTCGCGCGGTCACCGAGATGCACCTGTCCCAGGTAAGTTTCCGGGAGATAGGCTCTCACCCATACCGGGTCAGCCAGTGCGAGGGTGATAACAGGTGTCTGCGGGGTAACAAAATCACCGGGCTCGACGATACGATCGCGCACAATTCCCGCCACCGGCGCATACAGTTTGGCATCGCTCAGTGCCTGGGTGGTGACTTCCAGCTCCGCCTTTGCCGCATCCACCTGCGCATTCGCCGACAGCGCCTGGGCCCGGGTTACATCGGCCTGTTCCTGTGAAGCCAGCTTGCTCGCCGCCAGAGATTTAATGCGTTTATACGTCAGCTGTGCTGCCTGTGCCTGCGCCTGTGCCGCTGCCAGCTGGGCACGGGCACGGTTCTGCACTGCCTGCAGTCTTTCGGTATGCAGGCTCGCCACCAGCTGACCCGCTTTCACATGATCACCTTCGTGTACCAGTATCTTGGCCACATGTTCACTGCCGTTGAACGCCAGTCGAACCTCACGGATATCGACATTGCCGTACAACACCAGATCACCGTTCTGTTTTGCATGTTGTTGCGAAACATACCGGTAAGCGACGCCACTGATGATGCCCAGCACGAGCAGGACAATTAAAATACGCGGTTTTTTACTCACCCATGCAGCCCTTCTTGTTTATTTTGATAACAAGCGGAACACCAATCACTTGTGCAACCACGTTACAGCAAAACCAGATCTAGAGCCACTGCCAGCCCCGGTTTGTATATGAGTGACAAATGTTTGATAGAAGCACTAGCGATTTACGTGGTGCAAAAAATCTAGAAGCTGAACCACAGAGGCACAGAGAACACAGAGTAAAAACATTTAATTGTAAAAGCGTCAAACCTCAGACCGATACGAGAACATATGTTGTAACAACGATTTAGGTTTTCTCCGTGTTCTCTGTGCCTCTGTGGTTCAGCTTCTATTGTTTTTATCTTTTCTTAGCGACTACTCGTGATCAGTCAGCAGGATGGTTGTCGTCCTCATCGCCCATGCAATGCTCAGACTCCAGCCAGAGCACATTGATAATGCCGAACGACACGGCCAGTAGCACGCCGAGAATCCAGGTGAAATACCACATGTCATGCACTCCCCATAATTAATAAGCCGAATCGGTGTTGTCGCGGATGTGTTGCACCGTGACTCGTCCCCACATCGCGTGGTAAGTCCACGCGGTGTAAGCAAGTATGATCGGCACGAATATCATCGCTGTCCAGAACATCACAGTCAGCGTGCGCTGGCTGGACGCCGCATCCCAGAGTGTCAGGCTGCTGTCCAGCTGTGTGCTCGAAGGCATCACAAACGGAAACAGCGAAAAACCAGCAGTGAGAATCACGCCGGCCATCGCCAGCGAACTGGTGATAAAGCCGAGGCCAGGTTTGTTCATACGCGTCAGCAGAACCGTCAGCGCAGCACCACCGAAACCTGCCACGGGTGCGCTGATCATCCACGGGTAGATTCCATAATTGGCCAGCCAGGTGCCGCCGGCTATCACCGTCTTGGCCAATGGATTCGAAGGCGCGTCGGTTGGTGGCATCGACGTGATCTGGTAGCCGTGGATGCCAAATGCGATCCAGAGTCCGGCCAGTGCAAAGGTCACGATCAGCACTGCGCCAGCGTATTGCGCAGCGACGCGAGCACGAGCCGCAATGATATTGTCCGCCCGCATTTGCAACCACACTGCCCCGTGCATCATCAGCATTGACAGACTGACCACTCCGACCAGCAATGCGAATGGGTTCAGCAAGGCCCAGAACGAGCCAGTGTAACTCGGACGCATAAACTCGTCGTGCTGAAACGGCAGACCGAGAAACAGATTACCGAAGGCAACGCCGAAGACTAGTGCAGGTACCGCACCACCAGCGAACAGTCCCCAGTCCCAGGCATTACGCCAGCGTGTATCGGCGACCTTACTGCGGTAGTCGAAACCCACCGGACGGAAAAACAGCGCGAACAATACCAGCAGCATCGCGACGTAGAGCCCGGAAAACGCGGCAGCGTAGACCAGCGGCCAGGCCGCGAAAATCGCACCACCAGCAGTAATGAACCAGACCTGGTTGCCGTCCCAGTGCGGGCCCACGGTATTGATGATCACGC
>CAYRNH010000041.1:0-14134 GCA_964425515.1 uncultured Thiotrichaceae bacterium
CATCCTTTTTATCCGGGGTAATCGAAACTTGCGTCGAATCCACTGCGAACTTGATATAACCGCGGTCCATATAATATGAGCGCAGGGTTTCAATATCCGCATTCAGTTTCGCTTTTGAATATTTGTCATCACCCGAAAACAGACTATGGTCTTCGCTGCTGCCTAGCTGAAACTGATCAAGCAGCGTCCTGTTATCAAACACTTTATTTCCAATAATATTGATCTGCCTGATTCGTGCTACGCGGCCTTCTGAAATTTTGATATCAATATCAACGCGATTCTGGTCCAGCTTGGTCACTTTGGTTTTGATACGGACACCGTATTTGCCACGACTAAAATATACACGCTGCAGCTCTGCAGTCATATTTTCCAGTGATGAGCGATTGTATATCTGCCCTTTGACGATACCGATATCTTTCAGTGCGGAATTGATCGTTTTCTTGTCGATATCAGAATTCCCGGAAAATTTTACATCCGCAATCGAGGGCCGTTCTTTCACCCGGACGATAAGGGTGTTGCCATCACGCAAAAGCGTTACATTAGTAAAAAAACCGGTCTTGTAGAGTTGCTTGATCGCGTAGGTAATCTGCTTTTGGTCGACCGGATCACCTTCCTGTATCGGCAAATAATTCAGCAAGGTACCGTCGCTCAAACGCTGCAGACCTTCTATTTTTATATGGCCCACGACAAAGCTGTCAGCAGCATGGGCTACGCTGAACTGAAAAAACAAAAGAATCAGAAATATTTTTATTATTCTTATACAACTATTTTGCATACTGTTCTCAGTGGAGCAATCGCTGAAAATCATTGAACAGCGCAATACTCATTAATATGGCAAGAAGCACCATGCCAATTTTCTGGCCAAGTGCTTCAAAAGCTTCGGATACCGGCGACCCCTTCACCAGTTCGATCAGGTAATACAATAAGTGCCCACCATCCAGCATGGGCACAGGCAAAAGATTCAACACGCCCAGGCTAAGTGAAATCACTGCCAGGAAAGTGATGAACGTGGTCATACCTATTTCCGCACTGACACCCGCATATTTTGCAATCGTGATGGGCCCGGAAATATTTGAAAGCGATGCATCACCGCTGATCATTTTCCAGAATACGTGCAGCGTCAGCGCTGACATATCCCAGGTTTTTTCAACCGCCCGTGGAAAAGCATCAAACACTCCGTACTGCTGCGTTGCCAGCAAACGCTGTTTAACCGACTCAGGGATTTTCTGTGCTGCGCCGATAAAGCCGATCATCTTACCATCTAAATCCCGGCTGGCTGGCACCACGGTGATGGTTTTCTGTTTGCCATTGCGCTCAATCACAAATTTCAGCGCGCGATCGGGATGACTGCGCACCACATCGACCAGCGCATCCCAGTTGGGTATCGCTTTGCCATCAACACTAAGCACCAGATCATCAGGTTTAAGTCCGGCATGTTCGGCGGCGCCATCGGGACTCAGCTGTGATATGCGCGGGGGTAATTTCGGCCACCAGTGGGTAAAGCCGAGCGTGGTGACAGCATCGCTCTTGTCCTTGAGCAAACGTGTGTTTCCAAGATCCAGCATGTGGGTCCGGGTAGAACCGTCTTCTTCGCGCACGGTGAATTCAATATTGCCACCATCCAGGCCCTGTTCCAGCAGAGCCATGCGGAACTGCATCCAGGAACCTATATCGGTGCCACCGATGCGGGTGACTTCTTCGCCACTGACAAACCCTGACTGCGCTGCAATCGAACCTTTCACTGGCGCACCTAATACCGGGCGCTCGACCGCAATGCCGACGACCATCACCAGCCAGTAGAAAAAGATTGCCAGAATAAAATTGAATACCGGACCGGCCGCCACAATCAGCGCGCGGCTACGTAAAGGCTGGGTGTTGAAAGCGCGATCCCGGTCTTTTTCTGGCACCGCGCCTTCGCGTTCGTCCAGCATTTTGACATAGCCACCGAGCGGAATCGCTGCCACCACATATTCGATAGTGTCGCCACCGGTGTGGCGGGTCCATGTGAACAACGGTTTACCAAAACCAATGGAGAAACGCAGGACTTTTACCCCTGCTTTGCGCGCCACCCAGTAATGGCCAAATTCATGGAACGTGACCAGAACGCCGATTGCAACGATGAAAAAGAACAGGCTGTGCAGTACATTCATAATATTGGTTCGTTTTTAAGGTTATATCGCTGCACGGCCATGCCTTCTGGTTACCAGTTCCTGCGCAAGGTCACGCGTATCAGCGTCAATATCAAGAATTTCTTGCAAATGTTTGGTTTCAAGCCGGCTATCGACACGCGCGAGACACTGCTCGATCACCTGCGATATATCAGTGAATGCCAGCTTGCCATCGAGAAAAGCCGCGACTGCAATTTCGTTCGCCGCGTTCAGCACAACGCTTGCGCAGCCACCCATCTCCATGGCCTCATAACATAAACGCAGGCAGGGAAAACGACGATAATCAGGCTTTTCAAACTCCAGCTTTGCGACCTCGAATATATCCAGAGGTTCCACCCCGGAATAAATGCGCTCGGGCCAGGCCAGCGCATGGGCAATGGGGGTGCGCATATCCGGGTTACCGAGTTGCGCCAGCACCGAGCCGTCATTATACGATGCCATGGAGTGAATCACACTTTGGGGGTGGATCACAACTTCGATCATATCCACTGAAATATCGAACAGCCAGCGCGCCTCGATCACTTCCAGGCCCTTGTTCATCATGGTTGCCGAATCCACCGAGATCTTGCGCCCCATGTCCCAGTTGGGATGGCTGACCGCCTGCGCGGGCGTCACGCTGGACAGGGTATTGATATCGCGGGTGCGGAACGGTCCGCCGCTCGCGGTCAGCAGAATACGATTGATACCGAGCGATTTCAGCTCGCCGGTCTGGTTCTGCGCCTGTGGTGGCAGGCACTGAAAAATCGCATTGTGCTCGCTATCCACCGGCAGCAGCACCGCACCGTGCTGTTTCACCGTGTCCATGAACAATTGGCCCGACATTACCAGCACTTCCTTATTCGCCAGCAATATACGCTTGCCCGCCTCGGCTGCAGCCAGCGTTGGCAACAGCCCGGCCGCACCGACGATACCGGCAACCACGATCTCGACCTGTGGCAGTGCGGCGACATGACTGAGCCCCTCGACCCCGCTCAACACTTCGGTCTCACAACCGGCCTGCTGCAGGCGCGAATGCAGCTGTTCGGCTGCGTCCGGGTCACGCATCACGGCAAATTCAGGCCGCCAGTGCAAACATTGCTGTTCCAGCTGATCAACATCGGTATTCGCAGTCAGCGCGGTGACATGATAACGATCGCTATTGCGCGCGATCACATCCAGGGTGCTACCGCCGATGCTTCCAGTCGAACCCAGCAGAGTAACGCCCTGGGTCATAGTGCCGCTCCAGAACCGGGCTGGATCAGCCAGTGCATAGCAACCACCAGCAGCGGCATGGTCGCCAGCACGCTATCGATACGATCCAGCATACCGCCATGGCCGGGCAGCAGTTTTCCGCTGTCTTTCAGACCAGCTTCGCGCTTGAGCAGGCTTTCATACAGATCACCCACCACCGAAATCAGGGTGAGCACCATGGAAAGCGCGAGCAAAAGGATGGTACTGGAGGCAGCCAGTTGAAAATAAAAACTGGCGATCAGGCTATACACAGTGGTGACCAGCAGGGCGCCGTACAGACCTTCACGGGTCTTACCCGGACTGAGCGCAGGCGCGAGTTTGGTCTTGCCAAAACGTCGGCCCGAAAAATACGCACCGATGTCTGCCAGCCAGACCAGCATCAGACCATACAGCAGCCACTGCGGGCCGTGCGCACCGGCGTGCAAAAGACTCATCGCGATCACCGCGGCTGGCATGACCAGCACACCGTAAAGCATTTTTCGCACTGATATAGTCTGCTTCACCGGCTGCGGAGTGATTTTCATAATATACGCCGCCATCGCGAACCACCAGATCACCGCCAGCAACACATACCATTGCGCCAGTGCGTAGTGTTGCTGCAGCACATACCAGGAAATAAACACGATGACCGCAGCAAACGCCACGCGCAATGCAACTGCCTGAAGGCCGGACAGTCTCGCCCATTCAAGACCCGCAATGAAAACCACCAGCCATAACAGGTAATTCACCAGATACGTGGGCTGAAACAGCAATATCCATATCACCAGCGCTGCCAGCGGGATGGCGGTTACTACGCGTTGCCACAACATTAACGTGAACCCTGCTGTTTTTTATCCGCCGAGACTTCAACCTGTTCAGATGTTTTACCAAAACGGCGTTCACGAGTGGCGTACCAGTCGAGCGCTTTTACTAATTCAGCCTCATCAAAATCAGGCCACAGTGCGTCGCTGAAATACAGTTCGGAATATGCACTCTGCCAGATTAAAAAATTGCTAATGCGCTGTTCACCGCCAGTACGAATAAATAAATCCGGTTCAGGTAGATCGGCCAGGCTGAGTTCTGTTGCTAATACATTTTCATCAATCGCATCGGCCGTTAAATCACCTGCGGAAATTCTGGACAGCAGTTGTTTACAGGCGTTGACAATATCCCAGCGACCACCGTAATTGGCAGCGATATTCAATGCCAGACCGGTATTGTTGTTTGTAATTAGTTCAGCATCTGCAATGCCCTGTTGCAGTTTTTTATCAAAACGTGTGCGATCACCGATAAACCGGATACGAACGTTCTGACTGTGTAGCTTGCTGATTTCTGCGGCGAGGGTTTTAACAAACAGCGTCATCAAGCTATCAACTTCTTTTACCGGGCGGTTCCAGTTTTCGCTACTGAAAGCAAAAATGGTGAGCGCTTTGATATGGTGGCGCGCGCAGTTTTCAACCAGTGCACGTGTCGCGTTGACCCCGGCCTTGTGTCCCGCGACCCGCGGCAGGTGACGTTTGTTGGCCCAACGACCATTACCATCCATCACCACAGCAATATGTTGAGGCCTGGGTGTATCGGCAGTCGTTGAGTCGTCTTGTTTAGCCATTACTGAAGTCTCTGTTGCGAAACCTTGTACTCTTTCAGGGTGATATTGCTGTGTTCAGTTGGTCTGTCAGCGCTCAGGGCAAGGCGCACCTCGCAGCTAATGGCCGTAGCCCTTAGCAAGAGGTGCAACGCGGCCATGGGCGCTGACAGGCCAACCCTTCGGGCGTTCCTGTGGTGTCCCGCTACAGCGTTGCAATGCTTGACAAGGACTATGGCCATTGCCTGCGCACTGCGCCTTGCTGCGAAACACCACAGGAACGCTGAACCCGGCAACATCATCCTGAAAGAATACTAAACTTCCATCAATTCCGTTTCTTTTGTCGCCAGCACCTTATCGATTTTAGCGATGTAAGTATCAGTCAGCTTTTGTATACCCTCTTCAGCATGACGGCATTCATCCTCGGACACTTCCTTTTCCTTGAGCAGTTCCTTGAAATCACTATTGGCATCGCGGCGAATATTGCGCACCGCAACGCGCGCGCCTTCGGCTTCCTGTTTTACAATGCGCACCAGATCACGTCGACGCTCCGCGGTTAATGCTGGCATCGGAATGCGAATCACGGTTCCCGCGGTTGATGGATTTAAGCCCAGGTCGGCGGTCATAATCGCCTTTTCTACCGCCTTGACCATATCCTTTTCCCAGGGTGTGACCACCAGCGTACGAGAGTCTTCAACACTGACATTCGCAACCTGTTTTAAAGGTGTCGGATTGCCATAATAAGGAACCGTCAGATGATCAAGCAGACTGGGGTGTGCTCGGCCGGTACGGATCTTTAATAATTCCTGGCTAAGCGCGTCAACGCTCTTTTGCATGCGGCTTTCGGCATCTTGTGTAATTTCATCAATCATAAGTCCTCACATTACAACTGTGGTCCCAATGGATGCATCTGTCATTGCCGCGGGCAAGGCACCTGCATCATTAAGATTAAAAATACGCAATGGCAGCTTGTTGTCACGGCACATTACAATCGCAGTGGTATCCATGACCTTCAGGTCTTTTTGCAAAACCTCGCCTACCGAAAGTGTCTCGTATCGTTTTGCATCCGGGTTGGTTGCCGGATCAGAATCGTAAACGCCATTCACCTTGGTGGCTTTCATAATAATATCTGATTTGATTTCGATAGCGCGCAAACAGCCTGCGGTATCCGTGGTGAAAAAAGGATTGCCGGTACCGGCCGCGAAAATGACTACCCGCCCTTTCTCCAGATGGTTCAATGCGCGTCGACAAACATACTCTTCGCACATACGGTTGATACGTACCGCAGACATAACGCGCGTGGCTACGCCAAATTTTTCCAGCGCATCCTGCATTGCCAGACTGTTGATCACCGTGGCCAGCATACCCATGTGATCGCCAGTAACTCGATCCATCCCTGAAGCGGCGAGCCCGGCACCACGGAAAATATTACCACCACCAATGACCAGGGCAACCTGCACACCCATGTCGACGACTTCGGCGATTTCTTTTGCGACACGTTGCATCATCTGCGGCTCGATGCCGTAATCGCCATCACCCATCAGCGCTTCACCGCTCAGTTTGAGTAACACACGCTTATAAAGAGTCGCTTTTGCCATGCCATTCATCCAGTCTGGATTGTTATTATTGGTCGCTGTTTGCACACTTGCAAAAAAACCGGGTTGCGATTCCCGGTTTTTTTGTTGTTTTGCCTGTTTTTAAATCATTTGGCGTTGATCTGTGCCATGACTTCGTCGGCAAAGTTTTCCTGCTTCTTCTCGATGCCCTCACCAACAGCGTAACGCACAAAGCGAACCACTGAAGCGCCTGCATCTTTCAGCAGTGCATCAACTGTTTTATCGGGATCTTTAACGAATGGCTGACCCAGCAAGGTAATTTCTGCCAGATACTTGCGCACACGGCCCACCAGCATTTTCTCGACGATATCAGCAGGCTTACCACTTTCCAGTGCCTGCGCACGCAGGATGTCCTTTTCCTTTTCGAGCACTTCGGGGGCTACGTCAGACTCAGACACACACATCGGGCTGCTCGCCGCGATATGCATGGCAACATCTTTGATCAGTTCATCATTAGCGCTTTCGGCTTCAACCAGCACACCGATACGTGTGCCGTGCAAATAGCTTCCAAAACTGCCCGTTGCTGACTCTAAACATTCAAAACGACGGATCTGAACATTTTCACCAATCCTGGCAACCATGGCCTGGCGTGTTTCTTCAATACTTGCATCACCACCATCCAGCGGCAGGGCAACAAGCGCTTCAACGCTGGCAGGTTTATTTTTCAGCGCTGTTCTGGCGACCGCATTAACAAAACCAATGAAATCATCGCCACCGGAGACGAAATCGGTTTCGCAGTTCACCTCAACAACAGCAGCAGATTTACCATCAGCGCTGATTTCTACTGAGACACGACCTTCGGCCGCGACGCGCCCGGCTTTTTTATCAGCCTTGGCCAGCCCTGATTTGCGCATGTTTTCAATAGCGGTATCAATATCGCCATTCGCTTCCTGCAGCGCTTTTTTACATTCCATCATGCCCGAGCCAGTACGCTCGCGCAATTCTTTAACCATAGCAGCACTTATCTGCATGACTTTACCTCTTTCAATTCTTCACGGTTCGATCATCGAACCTGATTAATAATTAAGCGTCCTTGTTAGCAGCTGCTTTTTTCTTAGGCGCTGCTTTTTTCTTTGGGGCGGCTTTTTTCTTGGGCGCAGCTTTTTTCGCTGGCGCTGCTTCTTTAGCAGGTGCAGCTTCTTCGCTGGCTTCTACCGCAACAGGCGCTGCTTCTGCTTCCGTTTCAGATGCTTCGTCTGAAGCTTCATCTTTGGCAACTTTCGGAGCTGCTTTTTTCTTGATGGTGGCCTTTTTCGCAGCCGCCTTTTCATCCGTTTCTTCTGGCTGATCGATTTTCTGCATCACAGCGGCCGCACGGCCTTCGATCACTGCATCGGCCACGCCCTGGGTGTAAAGACGAATCGCCTTGATGGCATCGTCGTTACCCGGAATGACATAATCAATGCCATCGGGTGAATTGTTTGTATCGACAATACCAAATACAGGTATGCCCAGTTTGTTCGCTTCCAGAATCGCAATATTTTCGTGACCGACATCAATCACGAACAATGCGTCAGGCAGGCCGTTCATGTTTTTGATACCGCCAAGCACTTTTTCCAGCTTGTCTTTTTCACGGCTAAGACCCAGCACTTCTTTTTTGATCAGTTTGTTGATGGCATCACCAGCAAACATTTCTTCAAGATCTGACAGGCGCTGAATCGACTGACGAATAGTTTTGAAGTTTGTCAGCATGCCGCCCAGCCAGCGATGATTGACATAAGGCATACCACAACGGGCAGCTTCTTCCTGGACGATGTTGCGTGCCGCACGCTTGGTGCCGACGAATAATATGCTGCCACGCTGCGAGGCAATCTTGCCCATCGCGTTGACGGCGTCATTGTACAAGGGCAGGGTTTTTTCCAGATTAACGATATGGATTTTGTTACGGGCGCCGAAGATATAATCGGACATTTTAGGGTTCCAGAAACGGGTCTGGTGACCAAAGTGCACGCCGGCTTCGAGCATCAGGCGCATAGATACTGTAGACATGAGTTCTCCTGTTAGGGTTTTGCCTCCATACACCCCATATAATAACCGTGGCCCTGAGACCAGAACGGCACCCTATTACATGTGTCGGTGTATGTGCGTATTATGAAATCGGTATTTTTACTCGATTACATCATTTCGACGTATCGAGTGATGCTTTCGTGGCAAAATACCACCTTGTTGGCTGAGCAATATCCCAGCGCGGCGGCTTTATACCATATTCAGTGGCTGGAAACAATCATCTGAATATCATAGACAAGTCCCGCGATTCTTATAACTGATTGATAACATAGAATATATGCCGTGTCTGTACATATAAAATCTGCTTCAGAAATTGAAAAAATGCGCATTGCCGGTCGCCTTGCTGGCGAAGTACTGCAAATGATCCGCCCGCATGTTCAGGCTGGAGTAACCACCGATGAGCTCGATAAGCTCTGCCATGATTACATCGTCAATGAACAACAGGCGATACCAGCACCTTTGAATTACCATGGTTTTCCTAAGTCTATTTGCACCTCTGTGAACCATCAGGTCTGCCACGGCATCCCCAGCGACAAAAAACTGAAAAACGGCGATATCATCAACATCGACATCACCGTGATCAAGGATGGCTTCCACGGTGATACCAGCAAAATGTTCATGGTCGGTGAACCGCCGATCAAGGCTCAGCGCGTCAGCCAGATCGCGCTGGAATGTATGCGCCTGGGTATCGGCCTGGTCAAACCCGGCGCCCGCCTGGGCGATATCGGCAATATCATCCAGACACACGCCGAAAGTAATCAGTGTTCGGTGGTGCGTGAATATTGCGGTCACGGTATTGGCCGCGGTTTTCACGAAGATCCGCAGGTGCTGCACTACGGCAGAGCAGGCACCGGTCTGGTGCTGGAACCGGGCATGATTTTCACCATCGAGCCGATGATCAATGCCGGGCGCCGTGAAGTGAAATTGCTGAGCGACAAATGGACCGTGGTCACCAAGGACCACAGTCCCTCAGCGCAGTGGGAACACACCATTCTGGTCACCGAAGATGGGCACGACATTTTAACCCAGTGCCCAGGTGATGAAATATGACAGCTGATGCAGCCAGGATTACCTCACTTCGCTCGATCGAAACACTGCCAGATGAAGCGGCACTAAGCAAAGCACTCGCTCTGCCACCTGAACAGATGCTGCCAGCGTTGAAGCAGGTTGTTCAGGAGTTTAACGAAGGCCTGAAACAGCTTTATTTTGATGGCGCCGAGGTGGAAGCCATTGTTCATGGCCGGGCACAGATTATCGACCGCTTCCTGGTTAAGGTTTACCAGCATCTATTTGCCGATATCAGCCAGAAGGTATCGCTGATTGCAGTGGGTGGATATGGCCGGGGCGAATTGCACCCCTACTCCGATATCGACCTGATGTTGCTACTGGATAGCAATGAGACCGATAGCACACGCGATGCTATTGAAAAATTTTTAATGCTGTTATGGGATAGCCGCCTCGAAATCGGGCACAGCGTACGTACCGTGGATGAATGTGCGAGTGAATCAGAAAAAGACATCACCGTAGCCACCAACATCATGGAAGCCCGCCTGTTGTGTGGTGACGAAGGGATTTTTCAGCAAATGAAGGCACTCACGGGCCCCGATAAAATCTGGGACGCGCAGTCATTTTTTGAAGCCAAGCTGGAAGAACAGATTTCACGCAACGGAAAGTTTAATGATACCGCTTACAGCCTTGAGCCCAACATAAAAGAGAGCGCGGGCGGCCTGCGTGATATTCAAATGATCGGCTGGGTCGCAAAACGCCATTTTGGAGCAGAACGTCTGCAGGAACTGGTTGATTACGACTTCCTTCGCCAGTATGAACTCGACGCATTATTAAAGGGCCAGAGATTACTCTGGCGCATTCGCTGCAGCCTGCACTACCTGACTAACAAGCGTGAAGACCGATTGCTGTTTGATTATCAGCGTGATCTGGCAATTGAGTTTGGTTATCAGGACGACCCAACGGGTCAGGAAGGCAATCTCGCGATCGAACAGTTCATGCAACAGTATTATCGCACTGTGATGGAACTGGAACGTCTGAATGAAATGTTGTTGCAGTTGTTTAGAGAAGCCATCATCTATAAAGATCAGCCTGGTGAAGTGGTAAAAATAAACGAACAATTTCAGGTACAACATGGCTATATCGAGGTCACACACCCAGGCGTCTTTCAGGAAAACCCGACAGCCTTGCTTGAAATATTTCTGTTGATGCAAACACATACGGAAATTCAGGGGGTACGCGCTGAAACCATACGGCTGATACGCGAAAATCGCGACCTGATCAATAGCGAGTTCAGAAACTCAAGTGAAGCCAAATCGATCTTTATCACTATCATGCGCCAACCTCGTGGCATTACCCACGAACTGCGCAGAATGAATCGTTACGGTATTCTGGCTCGCTATATACCAGCGTTTGATCAAATTGTAGGACGTATGCAATATGATTTATTCCATGCCTTCACGGTAGACCAGCACACGCTGTTTGTTGTGCGTAACCTTCGACGTTTTTCTGTACCAGAGTTCTGCCATGAATTCCCACTGGCTAGTGGTGTTTTTCATCATCTAAAAAAACCCGAATTACTCTATCTGGCGGGTCTGTTTCACGACATCGCCAAAGGCCGTGGCGGCGACCACTCAGTGGTCGGTGCGGATGATGCTAAAAAATTCTGCCTGGAACACGGACTGTCAGAGGATGATGCACGCCTGGTCAGCTGGCTGGTGCGCAATCATTTAATCATGTCGATGACAGCACAACGCAAAGACATCAATGACCCGGATGTCATCGCCGAATTTTCCAACCGTGTAAAAAATATCGCTCATCTTGACTACCTGTATTTGCTGACCATTGCCGATATACGAGGAACCAACCCTAAACAATGGAGCAGCTGGAAAGACAAACTACTGATAGAACTCTATAATAAAACCGCGCTATCACTTCATCGAGGTGTTGAACAGGCCGCTAACAAGCAGGAATTGTTACGCCGTCATCAAACCGATGCGCTGCGTACACTTGATCTGCTTGGAATATCTGCACAACGCACGCATGCGCTGTGGAAACATTTCACTAATGAATATTTCCTGCGTCATACTGCCAGCGAAATAGTCTGGCATACACAACAAATATCTGAACATGACGATAATAAATCGCCTTTGATTAAATGTAGAACAACTGCGCATTCGGGCAGTATCGAAGTTCTGGTATATTGCAATAATTCTGAAAATCTGTTCGCCAAAGTTGTCGGTGTGATCAGCCAGCTCAATCTGAGTGTTGCTGATGCACAAATCATGCTGAGTCGAAACGGCTACCTGCTTGAAACATTCCGTATCATCTTTGCACAGGAGTCGGAAGCCCATCTTGACCATTACGCACTGGAGCTGGAACTTAAAATTGAACAGCGCCTGAATAATCAAGAAGCACCGTTAGACAGTGACCTGTGGAACAAATCTCGTCAGCATAAGCATTTCGCAGTACCCACCACCATTGATTTTGAAAACGATGATGAATGGCCAACAACGCGAATGAATATTTCAACCTATGACCGACAGGGCTTGCTTGCTGTTATCGCGAACGTGTTTATTGACTGTGATATACGTATTCATAACGCCAAGGTATCGACCGCAGGTGAAAAAGCTATGGATTACTTCGATATTACAAATAAAATAACTGATGCGCGCCTGACCATAGATGATCAGGAAAAATTAAAAACTGCTCTGTTACAAAAACTATAAAACATGTCAGATACTTTAAAACTCGCGCAACAACTTATTGCGCAGCCCTCAGAAACACCCGATGATCATGGCTGCCAGAAAATACTCGCCGAACGCCTGGGTGCACTCGGGTTTGAAATCGAACACCTGCGTTATGGCGAAGTTGATAATCTCTGGGCGCGTTACGGCACTGAAAAGCCACTGCTGGTATTTGCCGGCCATACCGACGTGGTTCCCACCGGCCCGTTAAATCAATGGACCCATGATCCGTTTACCCCGACCATCGATAAAGGCCAGTTATACGGTCGCGGCGCTGCAGACATGAAAAGCAGCATTGCTGCCATGGTCTGCGCCTGTGAAGCCATTATCCCGGAACATACGTTAAAAGGTTCGATTGGCTTTCTCATCACCAGTGATGAGGAAGGGCCAGCAGTGGATGGCACAATAAAAGTCATTGAGCTACTCGAAAGCCGAAACCAGAAAATAGACTGGTGTCTGATCGGTGAACCCTCGAGCACCGATCATGTCGGTGATGTAGTTAAAAATGGAAGACGTGGTTCCATTTCTGGCAAGCTGACCGTTCATGGCACACAGGGCCACATCGCGTATCCGCATCTTGCTGACAATCCGGTACATCGTTTTGCCGCGCCACTGAATGCACTGGTCAATGAAGTCTGGGACAATGGCAATGAATTCTTTCCACCGACCACATTCCAGATATCTAACATTCATGCGGGTACGGGCGCCAGTAATGTAATTCCAGGTGATCTCGAAGTGACGTTTAACCTGCGCTTTTCCACTGAACTCACAGCCGATGATATTAAACAACGCACGCATGCCCTGCTCGATGCCCATGATTTAAAATACAGCCTGGACTGGAGCCTGTCGGGAAATCCTTTTCTCACACCCGGTGGTGAGCTGGTGCAGGCGGCACAGCAGGCCATCAAACAGGTGACCGGTCTGGATACCGAGCTTTCCACAGCAGGCGGAACATCTGACGGACGTTTCATTGCGCCCACGGGTGCGCAGGTACTCGAACTTGGCCCAATCAATGCCAGTATTCACAAAATCGACGAGCACGTAGATGTTGTTCAGCTCGACGAGCTACATGAGATCTACAGGCATATCATCACTCGCTTACTCACTTAAAACTATTATCAGTATTAATTGCAGGCAGAAAAGCACAGCACGATCCGCCATCGTGGCAAGAATTAATCAGCCTGATATAATGTTCCGCCTGGTCGGACCTTGCCTCGATAGCTCAGGTGGATAGAGCGTCCCCCTCCTAAGGGGAAGGCCGCAGGTTCGACTCCTGCTCGGGGCACCATTTACACTCTTCATTCAATGAATGACCAACACACTGGAGATAGCATGACAAACATAATCCTGGAAACCAACCATGGCGATATTGAAATCGAACTGAACGCAGACAAAGCGCCAGTCACGGTCGAGAACATTCTCGCCTATGTACGTGATGGATTTTACGATGGCACCATATTCCATCGTGTCATCAAAGGCTTCATGATTCAGGGCGGTGGCTTCAACCAGGACATGACGCAAAAGGCGACAAATCCACCGTTTAAAAACGAAGCGGATAACGGCCTCACGAATGATCGTGGCACTATCGCCATGGCGCGCACCAGTGATCCGAACTCAGCCACTGCACAGTTTTTTATTAACCACAAAGACAATGGTTTTCTAAACTATTCCGCACCCACAGTACAGGGCTGGGGTTACTGCGTATTCGGCAAAGTGGTTAATGGTATGGACGTAGTGGATGCGATTGCGGATGTCAGCACCGGCAATCAGGGCGGTCACGGCGACGTTCCCACAGAA
>CAYRNH010000042.1:0-11615 GCA_964425515.1 uncultured Thiotrichaceae bacterium
AGAGCCTGGAAGCCATCGCCAAACTTAAGGCCGATGAGATCAGTAGCTGGATTGGCGAACGCGGTAGTGATAGCAGGATGCTGGCGGCAGATACTGGTTTTGCCAGTCTGGTCCAGCAATACTCCCTGCAACAAGTGCACAACAGCCAGCTACTGAAGCGAATACAACAACGACTTGATCCGCTACATAATGACTATGGTTATGACACCATCCTGTTACTGGATCCTGATGGAAGAATTCTCACCCGCATAGGCGATAATTTCGACATGCTTTCTTCGCAGCAAAAGCTGTTGAAGCAGTCGCAACATAGTAAACAAATACTGCGCACCAGATTGTTTCGCGATATATCGGGACACATCAACATTGCCTGGATAGTGCCAATTATTGCATCAGGAAATCACGGCGATCGTATGGTTGCTGCGGTAGTGTTGCGGGTAGAGCCTGATCATTTTCTTTACCCATTAATTCAGAGCTGGCCAACTACCAGCCCCAGCGCTGAGACCTTACTTGTGCGCGGCGAGGGAAGAACCGTGCTCTTTCTTAACGAGCTGCGCCATCATAAAGATAGCGCGCTGAATTTAAGACTCTCTCTGAACGACTCGAAACTCCCTGCTGCTATAGCCATAGCCAAAAAACACTCCGGCATAGTGCAAGGTAAAGACTATCGTGGCGTTGGAGTGCTGGCGGCTTACCGACCAGTGGCGGGTACAAACTGGTATCTCATTTCTAAAATCGACCACGACGAAATCCTGCAGCCTGTGTGGCGCATGATGCAATGGGTCTTAGTGATCAGTTTTATCGCTGTTGGCTCGATCATGGCGTTATTACTTCTGTTGTGGCGACAACAACAGAATACGCACCGTCTGGAGATATTGGCACAATCCGCTAAAACCGTCGAGGAAAGCGAACGACGTTTCCGTGCAGTCACGACATCGGCCACAGAAGCTATTATCAGTTCGGACAGTACCAGCAAAATTGTCAGCTGGAACCCGGGTGCAGAACGCATGTTTGGCTACAGTGAAGCTGAAATTATCGGTCAACCATTATCAGTATTGATGCCACAACGTTATCGTGAGCATCATCCCGATGTACTGGCGAAAGTAGCCGCTACTGGAGCATCGCATGTGACTGGTACGATCAGGGAACTGGTCGGCCTGCGTAGAGACGGCAATGAATTCCCGCTGGAACTTTCCCTGGCTAAATGGAATAACTCATCAGGCATATTTTTCACCGCCATCATCCGTGATATCAGCAATCGCAAGGCTAACGAAGCAAACATTCAACGCCTGACACAACTTTATGCAGCGCTGAGCCACTGCAACAAGGCGATCGTACACTGTCGCACCGAACAGGAATTATTCGAACAAGTTTGCCAGGCGGCTGTGGACTTTGGTGGTATGAAAATGGCCTGGATAGGCATGTTCGATAGTGACGATCTTAAATGTGTGGCCAGTTATGGCGATCACACCGGCTATCTCAAAAATATCAATATAGTTCTGGATGAGAATAGTGAGCGCGGCCAGGGGCCTACTGCGAAAGCGATCCGAGAGAACCGCACATACTGGTGTGAAGATTTTATGCATGACCCCATTACACGTCCATGGCGTGAAAGCGCTATAGAAGCCGGATGGAAAGGCGCTGCAGCAATTCCCTTGCACCGTGATGGCAAGGTCGCCGGTGTTTTCACACACTACAGCTCAGAGGTCAATGCTTTTGATGAACAGGCTCGTGAACTGCTAAGCGAAATGGCCACAGATATCAGCTTTGCGATTGACAACCTGGCGCGTGAAAAAAAACGCCAACAGGCAGAACAGCAGGCTCGTGCACTAAGTCAGCGCTACCATGCAGTGATGCAGACATCGTTTGATGGTGTCCATGTGATGGATGGCCAGGGTAATATTGTAGAAGCCAACGATGCCTTCTGCCACATGCTGGGTTACACGCAAGACGAAATAGTGCGTATGAACGTGACCGACTGGGATGCGCAGTGGTCTCGTGATGAACTGCAAACTGCTTTCAGTCAACTTGTCGATAAAAGTGCATTGATAGAAACCGTGCATCGTCGCAAAGACGGAACACTGATCAATGTTGAAATCAGCGCCTCTGGCGTTGAGCTTGACGGCCGCAACTATTTTTTTGGTTCCAGCCGCGATATTACCGAACGCAAACAGATCGAGCAGGATATGCGGATCGCAGCCACTGCATTTGAAATTCAGGAAGGCATCCTCGTGACGGATGAAAATCTCGTCATCCTGCGAGTCAATAGAGCTTTTACCGAACTGTTCGGATACAGTTTTGAAGAAGTCGTTGGCAAGACACCTACACTGATAAAATCTGACAATCACGATGATCTATTCTATCGGGAAATGTGGTCAACTCTGAAATACGATCACTACTGGCAGGGAGAAGTCTGGAACAAGCGCAAAGACGGTAAAGTAAATCCGTACTGGGTGACCATCACCGCAGTCATTAGTGATAAAGGTGACATCACTCACTATGTAGGCGCTTATTCAGATCTCTCTCAATACAAGAAAGATGAGGCTGAAATCCACTCGCTGGCCTTTTATGACCAGCTGACCAATTTGCCAAACCGCCGTCTACTGCTTAATCGATTAACTCAGACGTTCAATGCCAGTAGTCATCATAAACATTATGGCGCGATGATGTTTATTGATCTTGATAACTTTAAGAGTCTCAACGATACCCGAGGCCACATGGTCGGCGACCTGTTACTGATTGAAGTTGCACAACGTTTGCAAAAGGCTGTGCGCGATAATGACATCGTGGCAAGACTGGGTGGTGATGAGTTCGTCGTCGTTCTGGAAAAACTGAGTGTAGACCCAATGCATGCAGCTGCTCAGGCCAACGTTGTCTGCGATAAAATACTCGCTGCGATCAGACAAACTTATGTACTGCTAGACGAGGAATACCACGGCTCAACCAGTATTGGCATCAGTTTATTTCGTGGTCATGAAACCACTGTGGATGAGCTGCTCAAACATGCGGATATCGCCATGTACCACGCGAAGAGTGATGGCCGTAACACCTTACGTTTTTATGACCCTGAGATGCAGGCAGAACTGGAAGCCCATACCGCACTGGAAAATGATTTACACAATGCGCTGGCAGAAAATCAGTTTGAACTTCATTACCAGATGCAGGTTGATCACAGTGGTCGTATTGTGGGAGCTGAAGCATTAATACGCTGGCAACATCCACAACGTGGCATGGTATCACCTATGGAGTTCATCCCGCTGGCTGAGGAAACGGGTCTGATTGCACTCATTGGACAGTGGGTACTGAAAACTGCATGTGCTCAGCTCAAGGCCTGGGAAACTGAGGCAACGATGCGTGACCTGAAACTGGCCGTCAATGTAAGCGCACGTCAATTCTATCAGGACGACTTTGTCGAGCAGGTGGAACAGACTATACGCAGCCATACAATAAATCCAGGCCGACTCAAGATCGAACTGACCGAAACTCTGGTACTGGACAACATCGAAGACACCATTATCAAGATGCATGCGTTGAAAAAAATTGGGGTTCTTTTTTCTATGGATGACTTTGGAACCGGCTATTCATCACTTGCATATTTAACCCGGTTACCACTCAATCAGTTAAAAATCGACCAGTCTTTTGTGCGTAACATTGCGAAAAAAAGGAACGATGCTGTAATTGTGAAAACTATCATAGGTATGGCACAAAGTCTTGGTATTGAAGTGATTGCTGAGGGCGTCGAGACAAAAGATCAATGCGCGCTTCTGAAAAAGTATGGTTGTTATTTATATCAGGGTTATTTGTTCGGTAAACCGGTACCCATATATGAATTTGATGAAAAGCTTATGAGTTTGCAGTAATGGTATGTTATCGGTACATTATACTAATTGTTTTCTGACTTCTTCCACTCGTCTTATCAAACGTTCCTTATTAGGCGCGGGCACAGTCTCAAGCTGGTCGACACGTGCTGTATAATTTTCAGTAATCGACAGCAGGCTATGTACAGTCTCATCGCTCTGTGTTTTTCTCAGGCCACAGGCTTTGGCGAAACGTGAGACAGCCTCATTCAGGCCAATAGGTTTGTCGTATCCCTCGGGCACTTCACCATAATCACCAAACGGCATCACGCTCAGCATATCGTGTTGTGAATACGCGCGCATCGGCGCGGGATCATACACTGGGGTAAAGTTGCGCGTACCGTTAACATCGATAATCGACAAATTCTCCAGATGTAAATCACCGTTGCCGGTTAGCAGCGCAAGCAGCAGACGCTTGAACAAATGTGTTTTTGCCTGTGTGTGCTGGCTGACAATGCTCACCGCTGAGGTATCAATCGCACGCGCGATCAAATCATAACGATAGTCATAATGGCTGATCAAAGGTGCGCCCGAAGCCAGAATAGAAAACAGACTTTCGGTAAACAGCGGACGATTACTAGTATCTCGATCAAAACGTTCGATCGCCAGCGCAGGCATGTCCTTGAAAAAACACTGCCAGTAACGCGGCACAGTAAACCCGGCTTCGCGGTGCAGATCCAGCGCCAGTGCTTCCAGTTCGATAATGCCGGGATAACGCGTGGTCTGTTCAAACTTCAGCACCACATCGGTCACGCCCGCAGACGGTTTCCGCGTTGGTAAACCGATGCGCCCGTCCCAGCCCGATGCGGGAATTGATAATAATAATTTTGGAATCGCACCACCGACGCTCGGTGTCGGTCCCACGGTCTGAATCAGCAGCTCAACATCGCCTTCGAACCAGGTCATGAATTCTTTCAGACTAAAACTCAGTTCACTGGAAATTTCTTTCAGTTCCTGCTCAGGCGCTGACTGATACCAGTTTTCTGCCACGGTATCGTTCTCAAACACATCAAGATGACCGATACCACCGTGACCCGAGACTTTCAGAATCTCCCAGTCAGCATCAAAGCTGGAAAGATTACGATGACCCTTACTGGCCAGATATTTCAGCGCGAGATTGCGCTGAAAATTATCGCTCTCGCGCGGCGGGATCAGCGACTGTAACGGCGGCAACAGATCAAAACGCCCGGCACGCTCGCGCACGATAGTGGTTTTACCAAAATAGTCCGGTGCATACACCAGACCCAGGCCGGGCAGGCCGGTCTGCAAAAAGGTATCGTCATAGGTAAAACGGCATTCACGGTCAGTGACATACAACCGACCCATGCGATGCGGCGCGCCCTCGGTCAGACCATCCGAAGCACGCGGCAGACGCGTCCAGACCACAGCTTCGCGATCGGTGCTCATGACGGGAACAGGGTGCCTTTGCTCACCTGTTCAGCCACCGGGTTATCTGGAATCAGCTGAACACTCAACCCGACGACGCGAGCCAGCTCCTCAAAGGTAGCCAGGCTGATGTTCGGATTCTTTTTCGCCCTGGATAAGGTCTCGGGTCGAATTCCCACACGCGCCGCCAGCTCACCCTGGCTGAGACCACGGGCTTTTGCCGCTTCTATAATACGGACAATCAGATCTGAATTTGTCATACCGTGCATCACATATTGATATAAAACTCATTTTAGTACGTTAACTATAACTAAAATGACTTAAAACGCAATTATATTATTGTCTTTTAAGTCAATTTATAAGAATTAAAGGGGGTGAAATTGACTTAAAAATCAATAAAGACCATGATTTACAAGTGTAGCGAATAGAACTGAAAAGTGCGCCAGCCATTAGCTTCAACATTATTTGTCCTGAGCGTGGACAGCCACGGACTGGTAAAGATAGACATCATCACCTTGATGAAATATAAAGTGCCATTTCTTGCACGCTTTCTGGTGGGAAATCAGAACAGGGACCCGAAGGGCGCGGACAAAGCCAGGGATTTTCTCCAGCGTTTTAGCAGGAAAAATTAAACAGGGTGACTAATCCTGCGCGGCAAAATATTCCCGCGTCAATTTAAACACCATCGGACTCAGCAGCAGCAGTGCGATCAGGTTGGGGATGGCCATCAGTGCGTTCAGCGTGTCTGCCACTAACCAGAGAAATGAAAGCTTGCCGACGGCACCCACTGGTACAGCGAGCACCCAGAGCACTCGGAACGGGATGATGGCTTTTACGCCGAACAAAAATTCCACGCATTTTTCACCGTAAAAACTCCAGCCTAGAATAGTGGTGAATGCAAAAATGCTGAGGCCGAAGGTGACAATGTAATTGCCGACGTCGGGCAGGCCGGATTCAAACGCCAGACTCGATAGTGTGGCCGCGGTCTGACCACTGGTCCATGCGCCGCTGACCACGATCACCAGGCCGGTGATCGAGCAGACGATGATGGTATCGATAAACGTTCCCAGCATGGCGACCGTGCCCTGACGCACCGGGTTATCGGTGGCCGCAGCGGCGTGCGCGATGGGTGCACTGCCGAGACCGGCTTCGTTGGAAAAAATACCGCGTGCAACACCAAAATGAATCCCAGCCCAGACCGATGCACCGGCAAAACCACCCATGGCGGCACTGGGTGTGAATGCGTGGCCGAAGATCAGGCTCAGCGCGTTCGGAATCTCGCCGGCGTTGAGCGCCAGCACAACCAGACCTGCAAGCACGTATGTCACCGCCATGAAGGGCACCAGCGAACCGGCAACATCACCGATGCGTTTGATGCCACCGATAAGCACCAGCGCAACCAGCACCGCAATAACAATGCCAGTAGCCATTGGTGGAATGCCCAAACTGGAATGCTGAAGGACATCGGCGACAGAGTTTGCCTGAATCGTGTTACCGATACCGAAGCCGGCGAGGGTGCCAAAAATAGCAAATGTAGTGCCCAGCCAGCGCCAATGTTTTTTCAGGCCATTTTTGATGTAATACATCGGCCCGCCAACGTGGTTGCCGTAGTCATCAATTTCGCGGTAGTGCACGGATAGTACCGCTTCGGAATATTTGGTCGCCATGCCGACCAGCGCGGTGCACCACATCCAGAACAGGGCGCCGGGACCACCGAGGAATATGGCAGTAGCAACACCGGCGATGTTGCCAGTGCCGATGGTAGCTGCCAGTGCAGTCATCAATGCCTTGAAGGGCACGATGTCACCTTCACCGGCGGATTTACGCCCACTCCATAACATGCGTAAGCCGTAGCCGATATTGCGCAGTGGCATCAGGCGCAAACCACTCATGAGATACAAACCAGTACCGAGAATCAGTACCAGCATGGCCGGACCCCAGACGATACCATTGAGCTGCTTGACCAGGTGGGTGATGGTTTCCATAGAGATGCTCGTGATATTTTTATTGTTGCGTCATCGGGAGTATACATATTCAGGATGGCACACGGGAGTAGCAGGCGATCTTTATTCCGCACAGTATCAGTGCATCAGGCCTCTGATGCGTCTTCAGTATTCTTTTTTCGACGCGATCTGCGACGTCGGTTGCGCACTATGTTTTCACCGAGGTGAGTAATCAAAGGAAATTCAACTTCCTCAATTTTGCGCCAGTCACCACGTCTGGAAATTTTCTCAGCTGGTTTGATCAACGGGGACTGATGGCTTTTCAGATCTTTTTGAAGAAACAGAAGGCGTTCAAGACGGGCCATATCTTTTTTACTGATCGACATTGCGGCATCTACCCAGATATCGACGATTTGCGCCAGACTTTCGTGGGTAATCGGATGAACAATTTGCCTGATTTTTTTCATTGCACGAATGGTGTTGTGTGACTGGTTCTGGCTGCTCAGATATTTTGCTACTGCGGCTTCACCATCACCTGAATCAGCAAGGATATCCACAATCCCCATGTCGTAAAACTCTTCCGCGCTATACATTCTGCCGCTTAAGATAATACGTTCAGCCAGGCTTGGTCCTATACGTCTCGCCAGCAGGTTGTATGCGCCCATACCCGGAAATAAATTGAACAGGATTTCCGGGAAACCCATCTGAGAGCCGCGTTCGGCAATAATGACGTCGCATGATAGCGCAGTTTCAAGACCACCACCCAGCGCCTGTCCCTGAATGAGTGCAACCATGGTGATGGGTAGATCAAGATTGTTAATGTTCTGATGCAGGAGGTTTATGCACTTGTGCGCATAGTCCGCGAGAGTATTTTTATCGTTGTTGTTAATGCAATGCCTGAACAGCTCAAGATCACCACCGAGGCTGTAGATGCCAGGTATTTTCGATGCGAGGATGAGATGGCGAAATGGCCAGACAGTATCTGATTCTTGATTGTTATAGGTGGTAGTAAGCTGCGCCTGTAGCAGTGAGACTTCATCGAGTAACCTGACGTTGACACACGGCCGCGGAGTGGGGTGCATCCAGCACCAGATGGTATTCATTTCGGGGTCGTAGCGAGTCGTCAGCTGAGTAAAATTCAATTCCCTGTTAATTTCATTCTGCTCCTGATCATCAATCGCTGAGACTGGTGTATCAACTAGCATTTCTTATTATTCTTGTTCTTTCACTAAAGCCCACACTACAAATGAAAACCAACGTGCTTGATCTTGCCTAAAATTACCAAAAATCGCAAATAAAATATAGTGTTATTAGCCAGTTTTAACAGGATTTGATATTAGCATTATGCAACCCTATATTATTTAATGAATTTGTCACATCTGTTTATTTCCATCTTGAAATAAATGTAGTAATCTCGGAACCAGCGAGGAACTGTAATACCCCATTAACTATGGATGGGAAGCCGCATCATAGCTTCGCTATCGATGCTAATTAGTTGATTTTATTAGCATTATATTGGAGGCTGTATGCCGCTGAGTAAGATTATTGACGCTATTGCCATTGCTACGCAACGCGATAAAGAAAGCATCACACCCAATTCCAGACTAGACAGTCTCGGCATCGATTCTCTGAAAGCGATCAATATTGTGTATGAGCTCGAAGAAGAATTTGGTATCGAAGTTCCAAATGAGACAATCGCTGAGCTGGTCACGGTTAATGATATTAATCTGGCAATTACCAGTCTACTTGCTGAGAGCTAAGTAATGATGCAGCGACGAGTCGTCATCACTGGTCTCGGCGCTGTATCTGGGTTTGGTACGACCTTAGATGCGTTTTGGGAAAACTTAAAAGCAGGGCAGTCTGCTATCAGGGCTTTGACTCCAGCTATTGCGGGTATAGCTATTACCATAGGTGCGACGGTTCCTGATTTTGATCCTGAAAAGTACTTCACTCATGATCAGCTCGCTATACTCGATCGTTTTTCTCAATTTGCAGTTATCGCGGCCCAGGCTGCAATCAATGATGCAGGCCTGGCTTGTGGTGAACAAGACATTGCAAATGCGGCAGCAGTTATTGGTAGCGGCTGTGGCGGCAAGCACACCGATGAAGCCACATACGACCAGCTTTATAAACAACAACGTACTCGTGCGCACCCGCTAACAATACCTAAAGGTATGCCCAGTGCCGCTGCCAGTATGGTGAGCATACATTGTGGCATCAAAGGACCGGCATTTTCACTGGCAAGCGCGTGCGCATCAGGCGCGCATGCGATCATTCAAGCAGCCAGTATGATTCAGTCAGGAATGGTCGACATTGCAATTGCAGGGGCTTCAGACGCACCATTTACCTACGGATTACTAAAATCGTGGGAGGCATTGCGAGTAACGTCAAAAGATACATGCAGACCGTTCTGTCGTGACAGAAGCGGTATTGTATTAGGTGAAGGCGCTGGCATGCTTGTTCTGGAATCTGAGGAACATGCAAAAAACCGCGGTGCTCATATATACGCAGAGATTTCTGGTTATGGCATGACTTCAGATGCAGGCCACATCACGCGCCCGGATGTGGACGGTATAACGAAGACAATACAGAACGCATTACGATATGCAGATATAAGTCCAAATGATGTCGACTATATCAATGCACATGGCACCGGCACACAGGCCAATGATATAGCCGAAACTGAGGCAATAAAGAGAGTCTTTGGTGAACACGCAAAGCAACTGGCTGTTTCATCTACAAAGTCAATGCATGGGCACGCTCTGGGTGCATCAAGCGCCTTAGAGCTTGTCGCTACAACGTTGTCTATGCACTACGGAATAATTCCGCCAACAGCTAACTTTACTACCGCAGATGAAGCATGTGATCTTGATTATGTTCCCAATACCTCACGCGAAAAAGATATTAAGATAGCAATGTCAAATTCATTCGCTTTTGGTGGGTTGAATGCGGTGATTACAATAAAACAATATAATCACCAGTGATAATAAAGATTTTAATAGAATAACTAATCTGAAACCAGGATTGATCCCTAAGAATGCATACAAATTTAACTAAACGCCTATCAGATGAAGAAATTTTTGAATATAGCTCAAGTGAACTAATGCTTTTCGAGAAGCGGCTTACGCAATATTTCACAAGAGAATACAGGCTGCATTTAGGCAATGATCAGCATGTAAGTGTAGACCATGGCCCACTAGCTTTAGCTGCTGAAGAGTTGGCAGATGATCACTACAATGAAGGAATTCCTTTTTTTCAGTCATTCCTTGACGCGAAAACAATGTCATATACGATGGCATATTTTGACGAAAATTCAACTATAGCGCTAGCAAGTAATAAATCGCTAGAGCAGGCACAAAAAGATAAATTTAAATTAATTGCTCAAAGACTCGAGCTGAAAGGCGACGAGCACCTACTAAACATCGGTTGTGGATTCGGCTATTTTGAATCATATCTGCTTGATACATACCCTCAGCTGAATGTTTCATCAACGACGCACAGTAAAGATCAGTATGAGTATATTCTCAAAAGAATGAAGCAACCAGACGATTCATTATCGTCAGGGCGGTTTCGGGTGTTTTTTGGTGAAATTAACAGAGAGAGCAGCCAAAGTTTTGGTAAAGGGCAATATGATGCTGTTTGCTCAGTTGGCTTATTAGAACAAATTAATAATATTGAGCAATTTTTCGAAATAATAAATGAACTATTGACAGATAATGGACGAATGTTTCATCACTTAATTATGTCTCGAGACCTTATTCCACAATTCCTGGATCCTGATAAAACGTTAATCGGAAAGTATTTTCCTGGCGGTAAAGTTCTGCCATTTTACGCCCTAAAAAGAAACTTCGGAAATTTGTCTTTAGCGAACTCATGGTTCATCAATGGCATGAATTACTGGAAAACACTAGATCTATGGCATGCAAACTTCTGGAAAAATATAAACACCATTTATCCAGATATAATTGATCTCGAAAGAGCAAGGTACTGGAATAATTATTTCGTGCTATGCAAGGCTATGTTTTTTCCAGAAAACGGTGCGGCATATGGCAACGGGCAGTTCTTGTATAAAAAATAATCAGGCCTTCTTTGTAATGTCTTTTTTAAATAACCACTGATCAACACCATCTGCGTCTAAAGGTTTGCTGAATAAATACCCCTGTATTACAGAACCATCAAGCTTTTTAATCACATCTAATTCCGCAGTTGTTTCAACCCCTTCAAATACATTATTCATTCCAAGACTACGACTCATTGTAACAATAGCTTTTACAATAGTCTCAAGACCCGGCTTGCTGTCTATGTCTCTGACAAAACATTGATCAACCTTTATGCTATCAATTGGCAATCTCGTTAAATAACTCATAGATGTGTATCCTGTACCAAAATCATCAAGGGCGATCGAGCAACCTACCTTATGTAATTTTACAAG
>CAYRNH010000042.1:11625-14067 GCA_964425515.1 uncultured Thiotrichaceae bacterium
TCATTAATAAGTAGCGATTCGGTAATTTCGAATTCGACTTTTGATGGATCGATACCTGTACGGATAATTTCATTGTTAATAGTATCAACAAGGCCTGTGTCACCAAATTGTAGTGCCGATAAGTTTACTGCGATACGCGCATTACCAGCACGACCCGAGTGTATAAAATCAATAACCTCCTTTATTACCCATTCTCCTACAGAATAAATAAGCCCCGTTTCCTCGAGCAATGGTATGAATTGATGCGGCCCGATCAAGCCAAGTGCTGCACAATTCCAACGTAGTAGCGCCTCAAATCCAACTGTTTCACCTGTATGACAGTTCACTTGTGGCTGATACATCATAAAGAACTCATTTCTATCAAGAGCATAATGAAGCTCATTCTCCAGAACTAGTCGTGCACGCAGTTTATTAGACATGCTCTCATCATAAAACTGAAGCCTGTTACCACCGGCTTTCTTAGCGCTAAACATTGCCGTATCAGCATCTCTAAGCAACTCAAGCGCGGAGTCTCCATCGTCTGGATAAACACTTATTCCTATACTTGCTCCTATATGTATTTTATGTGCATCAATCACAAATATGTCAGTCATGCTACCAATAAGCTTCTGAGCAACAAGTACAGCTTCATTAGTGTTATTCATACGCTGTATAATGACAACAAATTCATCACCTCCATTACGTGATATTGTGTCTTCTTTTCTTAACGTGCCCACTAAGCGCTTAGAAATCTCCTTGATTAACTTATCGCCAATAGTATGACCAAGGCTGTCGTTAATTGCCTTAAATCTATCAATGTCGAGAAATATAACGCCTATTTGTTTATCTGTTCTTTTGGCGGCATCAATTGCGTGATTAATGCGATTTATTAGCAAGGTCCTATTAGGCAGCCCAGTTAACTCATCATGATAAGCAAGGTATTGTAAGCTTTGTTCAGCCACTTCCTTTTTCTCTATAACTTTTTCAAGATTGTTATTTATATCCACTAGTTCTCTTGTGCGCTCGTCAACCTTGCGCTCTAAATCGACTTTGCTTTTTTCTAGTTCTAATTGAATTTTCTCTCGCGCACTTATCTCACCATTAAGCTCGTCAATTAAATTAAAGCTGTTAAACATAAGTTCAATTTCAATTCTTCTACTGCGACATATATTGATGCTAGTTGATATCATAAATGCAATGAAAATAGTGAATGCAAGCGCCATATAGTATTTATCATCGACATCAATAACGATAAAGACAGAGAGAATGGCTATAACTTGAGGGAGCATATATGCCAAATATGCCCATTTATATGTAGAGAGAGTAGTAATGCTGCCCGCAATAAGGCCAAAATTAATCAAGAAAATGACATTTCTTATCGCAGCATCACCTGGCTGATGCTGCATGTACTCATATATGCCCCATAAAATCCCTACAATCAATGTTAGCAGTACATGAGCATTTAAATATTGTTGTAATGTGTATTGTTTCTTAGTTAGATAATGGTTAGATACAGATATTCTGATTAGGGAAAATATGGTAATGCCAGTACTTAATAGTAACGCGGCCGATTGGTAATGAGTGCTTCTAAGAAGTACATATACAAGGCAAGCAGCAAATATGTTTGTAAGGCCACCTGAGGATGTCGCAGAAAAGAGAGGCGCAACCTGTTGCTCCAATAAGTTGGTGTCTGCTTGAGATCTGCCTTTATACATATTCATAATGTATGAATCTGAGCCTGGTAATCGAATTAATGGACTATCTTTTGAAACGGCGCCTATATTGATTACATGCGCTAACTACTATGTGAATATGGTTGACACTTTCAATAATCACATCAATTTAAGCGTAGTCTAATATCCAATTATTGTTTAATTTATATACGATTTTTGAGCAACATTCCCACACCCCCTGATATTAACGATAAAATATATAACTTATTGATTTTGCATAATTAATACTAAATCACCAATGTGTTCTAGTTGTGTCCAGATATGCATTTTTTCGTATTTTCAACCAGATTAATGGAATATAGGCGGCAAAATATCCTGGCCTGATGTATACATCGCAAGTGCTTACCAGGTAGATGCATAATATGCTGAGACATATTATGCATCTCATAAATCAAGGTCACATGTACAATACATAAGCACGTACTGTTCGACAGCAGGTACAGTTCGACAACATTTGTGGCGTAGAATCATATGGACGTAATTGATGTAATAACAACGACTTAGCACATTCACATATTAAATACGGTACTCTCATGTTCAAATCTATTAGTAAGACACTGCTTACAGGCGTCATTACAGTACTTCCAATCCTACTCACGATTTATCTATTATTCTGGATGATCGACTCTTCAGAGCGGCTTATGGGAAGTGCGCTGAAGTGGGTATTACCGGATCATTTTTATTTCCCGGGACTCGGTGTTATCGCCGGCTTATTGCTACTATTCATCGT
>CAYRNH010000043.1:0-10234 GCA_964425515.1 uncultured Thiotrichaceae bacterium
CTGTATATCATTCGCCTCTGTCTGGCCATGCAAACAAAGATCAAAAACAGACCTTCACACCCATATTTTTATGACATAATGTCACCATATCACATAACCTTAAAAATATAGAGCTTGAAATCAGCTGAAGTAACAATATATTAGTGACAGTCCCGGCTGTATTGAACGCAGCAGCAATAATGCTGTCAATATTAGCCAGTAGTAATTAACGAATTAAATGGCAGGTAAAATCATGCAACCAGCATCAATTTCACGTTCAGAATCCCAGGTACTCGCGACCAACAAGGTGCTTAGAAACACCTACGCCCTGCTCGCGACCACCCTGTTTTTCAGCGCCGCGATGGCCGCCGTTTCGATGGCGATTATGCCTCCACCCGGTCTCACCATGATCGCCATGTTCGGCGCACTGGGGCTGGTCTGGTTTGCCCTGCCGCGCACGGCTAATTCCAGCAAAGGCCTGATTGTGGTCTTCGCTATCACCGGCCTGCTCGGTTTTGCTATTGGTCCCATGCTGCAAATGTATTTGCACATGCCCCATGGCAGCAAAATCATCGCTACCGCCTTTGGCGGCACCGGCGTGATCTTTCTCGCGCTTTCTGGTTACGCTCTAACCAGCCGCAAAGATTTCAGCTTTATGGCCGGCTTTTTGATGGTGGGCCTGGTCACTGTGCTGGTCGCGATGGTCGCCAACATATTTTTACAAATGCCGATGCTCTCACTGGTCGTTTCTTCTGCCATCATTTTGATCATGAGCGGCTTCATTCTCTATGACACCAGCGCGATTATCCGTGGTGAGCAGACCAACTACATTCTCGCCACAGTCAGTATGTATTTAAGCATTTTCAATATTTTCATCAGCCTGCTCAGAATACTGGGCTCAAGCAGATGATTTAGCGTAGTTTCACCAGCAATAAAAAAGCCCCGTCAGGGGCTTTTTTATTGGGTCTGAACTTCGCACACAGGCAACCAGCCCGGCGCATCGCGCGGCGCTGCAAAGGGTTCTGCCAGCCAGTAACCACAGACACAGGCAAGTTCGTCATCAACATAGAGCAAGGGAATTCGTGCTCGCTGCCAGGGCGGGATTCCGGCTTCCTGCATCAGCTTTTTCAGGTCCTGATGATGTTTTTTACCCGCGACCTGCAAACGCTCACCCGAACGCCGAAAACGCAGGCTGAGTTCTTGCTCGCGCAGACTCGGATCAAGGCCCGGAGTATGCGAGTTCACCGCACTCACTATAATGTGCTCAGCCAGCCGAACTGGGGTCTGACCGTCCCAGGGAACGCATAGCTCGCTGTAGTTTTCACTGCTCTCGGGCAATAGGTACAGCTTTTTCTGATAGCGCCGTAGTTCGTAATCACCCCAGTGCAGCAGCGGACTGGTCTCTGGCGCTGCGACCAGCAAACTGTCCGTCAGCTCCAGCAACACATTACGCGAAGGCGGTCGGCCTGCGCGCAGGCGAAGCCAGTAACGCAATAGATTCAGCTGCCGCGCTCTATCCAGAGTCTGTAATCTCGCAATCGACAAAACATCAGCGTCCTCGGTGATGCTTGCAGCCAGATCAATGCGCGCCAGTGCCTGGTTCAGTTCCAGTGATTCCTGCTGATACTGAGCGCTGTGACTGATACTGCGCACAACCGCAGGCCAGCGCTGCTGCAGCAAGGGAAGAATATTCTGGCGCAACAGATTACGATCAAAATCGGTGTTTGAATTGGAGGGGTCTTCGATCCAGTGCAGTCCTTCGGCCTCGGCATAAGCCAGAATGTCCTGGCGCGTGTACACCAGCAGCGGTCGACAATGCCAGCCAGCCGCAAAGTCTTTAGTTTCCGGCATCGCAGCCAGCCCGGCTGTCCCGGCACCACGCATCAACTGCAATAAAAACGTTTCGGCCTGATCATCCGCGTGGTGCGCGGTAAGCAAACACTCACCGGCTTTGAGTTCACCTTCGAGCGCTGCATAACGCACCTTGCGTGCTGCATCTTCCGGGCTATCGCCATTGCTGGCAGAAGCATCAACATAAACCACGCTGAATTCGATTTCGAGCTGGCTGCAGGTATCAGCGCAATGTTCAACCCAGGCATCGGCCTGGCTTTGCAAACCGTGGTGCACGTGCACCGCGCGCACCGGTACACCAAGGCCGGAACACAAATGCAGTAACACCTGCGAATCGAGGCCGCCGCTGTAGGCAACAAGATATGTCGGGGAAGACCTGGCCGGATTCAGCGCGCGCAGATGCTGCCCGAACCAGGCGTGTTCGATCATGGTAGGTTTAGCTGGCTTCTTCCTGCAGGAATACGCCGTAGGACATGAGACGCTGGTAACGTTTTTCCAGCAACTTATCGAGACCGAGTTTCTCAAAACCTTCCAGGCTTTCTACCAGTGCCTGGCGGATATTACGCGCGGTCGCGTCCACATCACGGTGCGCACTGCCCAGTGGTTCACGAATAATATGATCGATCAGTTCGAGGTCTTTCAGGCGCTGGGCGGTAATGCCCATGGCTTCAGCAGCATCGAGCGCCTTGTCTGCGCTTTTCCACAAAATAGACGCGCAGCCTTCGGGCGAGATCACAGAATAGGTGCTGTATTCCAGCATCATCACGCGATCACCGACACCGATCGCGAGCGCGCCGCCGGAACCGCCTTCACCGATCACGATACAGACGATCGGGGTACGCAGCTCGGCCATGACAAACAAATTGCGCGCAATTGCTTCCGACTGGCCGCGTTCTTCGGCATCGATACCAGGATAGGCTCCTGGGGTATCGATAAACGTAATCACCGGCATGCGAAAACGTTCGGCCATTTTCATCAAACGCATGGCTTTACGATAGCCCTCGGGGCGTGGCATACCAAAATTACGGCGGATGTTTTCCTTGGTGTCGCGGCCTTTCTGGTGGCCGATGATCATCACCGGCATACCATCGAGTCGTGCGATGCCGCCGACGATGGCGGAATCGTCAGAGAAAGTACGATCACCGTGCAATTCCTGAAAATCGGTAAAAATCCGGTCGATATAATCCAGGGTATAAGGCCGCATCGGGTGACGCGCCAGCTTGGAAGTTTGCCACGAGGTCAGCTTGGCAAAAATATTCTTGGTCTGGGTACGCGATTTTTCCTGTAACTTGCTGATTTCTTCGTTGATATTGATTTCAGAGTCATCACCGACATAACGCAGCTCCTCGATCTTGGCTTCGAGTTCTGCAATCGGTTGTTCAAAATCGAGATAATTTGGATTCATGTTTAGCGTGCCCGGCTGTTTTTATGTCTTAACAGCATATTATATTGAAAACTCTGAAAATTTCAGCAATTACCTGCTTATTCATCGCGATGCGATGCTTCCTGTAGTTCGACCAGCTCGCGCAATACCGTGGTGGCGTAGGTGCCGGCGGGCAGATCGAAGGCCAGCACGCAGTCGTCGTGCTCAAAATGCCACTGCATATTGCGCGGCATCAGGCGCAGCGCGCGGCGTTGCTGTTCGACCCGCGCTGCCACCAGTCCGTTCGAAAGTTCTGGATAGCGTTCAGCCACGGCCTGCTCCAGAGCGAACACATCACCACTGCTCATGCATTCGCCGTCGCCCCACATCACCCCGCAGGGATGAATCTCGCCTGCCTGCAAACGCGCATCAAGATCGGCCGAGTGGTCATCGCGAAAACAGGCGGATTTACCTTCGAGCATAAAGACATCGCCATCCATGCGGCGGTTCCAGCTCTGGTTCTGAATCCGCTGCGACAGGATCTCGTTGAATATCCAGGAGCGCGCCGCGGAAAGATAAATACTGCGTTTGTGACGCGGCAGACGTGAACGTCGATCAGCAAACATACGCTCGGCCTGTATCAGATTATCGCGACCGCGACCAAAACGCTGTTCGCCAAAATAATTGGGCACGCCTTCGCTGGCGATGAGCTGGCAGCGTGCGGCTATCCGATCGTGTTGCTCAATGGCGCGCAGTCGGATTTCGAAACGATTGTGACTGAGCGCGCCGCGCTGCAGCTTTTTACCATGACGAATTTGCTGCAGGACTTCGACATCATCCGATAACAGCGCACTCAGGTCTGGATCGGGCTGTCCCGGCAGATGAATGCTGAACCATTGCGTGGTCACTGCATGACGATCCTTGAGACCGGCATAACCGACCGCCACCGATTTCACCGATGCATGTTTTGCCAGCTGCTGCGCCAGCCAGTCGGTGTTGCAGCCGCGTTTGCGGATATGCAACCAGAGATGTTCACCGCTGCCACTGAGCTCAAACGGCAGTTGCTCATCGACCTTGAAATCGTCTGGCTGCTGCTTGAATCCAGCGCTGATCCCCAGCGGTGGCCAGGCATAAGCAAACGCGTGGTTACGATAAGTCTGTGGCCGACTATGGGTCGCTGACATGTCCTGACTGGCGATATTCATTAAATAGAGAGACTCATAAAATACAGGTAATCTGATCGTGGCGGCAGTCTAGCCTACCAACGCGCATACGTCCTCACCAATGCTGTCTGGCAGGCGGATCCTCAAGTATTGTAATTCACTATCGAGGCATGCAATATGGCGCCGTGTTGTACGCCAGACACCGCAAAAAACAAGAAATAAGGCGCTCCGGAGGAGTCAACATGGTCGTCAGCTTTACCCAGTTCATGATTCGCTGGCGCTATCTTGTCGTATTGCTCAGCCTTGTCGTGGCTGGCATCACCAGCTTTGGCGCTTCGCACCTGACTTTCAGCGATGATTATCACGTTTACTTCGGCAGCACCAACCCGCAGCTGAAGGCGTTCGAACGTATGCAAAATACGTTCAACAAAAATGACAGCATCAGTTTTGTGATTACGCCAAAAGACGGCCATGTATTCAGCATCAAAACCCTGACCGCGATCAAGGAACTCACCAAGGAAGCCTGGCAGATTCCTTATTCAACCCGCGTCGACTCGATCACCAATTATCAGTACACCCGCGCTGATGGTGATGATCTGATGGTGTCTGATCTGGTCAGCGATCCGGCCAGTCTGAGCCCGGAACAACTGTCGAAAATACGAGACTTTGCTGTCAACGAACCCTCGCTGCTGCATCGACTGATTTCACCCGACAGCCATTACACGGCGGTGAATGTCACACTGCAATTACCCGGTAAAAGTCTCGACGAAATTCCAAAAGCGATGGCCTTTACGCGCAATTTAAAGCAACACTTTGAACAAAAATACCCATCGATTGAAGTGCGTCTCACCGGCATAGTAGTGATGAACAATGCCATGACCGAAGCCAGCCAGAGCGATGCCACCCATTTATATCCGCTCGCGCTCGGATTTATTCTGGTCACATTATTACTGCTGCTGCGAGGACTCAGCGCGACTGCCACAACACTACTGGTGGTTATTTTCTCGATGAGCTCGGCGATGGGTGTAGCCGGCTGGCTTGGTATACATCTCAGCCCACCGGTAGTGAGCGCACCTATTATGATTCTCACCATGGCGATTGCGGATGCCGTGCATCTGCTCTCCAGCATGCGTCATGAAATCCATGAAGGCCTCAGCCCGACAAAGGCCATGATCGAAAGCATGCGGATCAATTTTCAGCCGGTATTTGTCACTTCATTAACAACCGTTCTCGGCTTTCTCAGTTTGAACACCAGTGACTCACCACCATTTCGCGATCTTGGCAATCTCGCCTCCATGGGTGTTGCGTTTGCCTGGCTGTACTCAATTACTTTTTTACCTGCACTGATTACCATTTTGCCATCACGCTCCCGTAAAGAAGTCGCAGGCAAGCAATTGATGAAGCCAATCGCTGAGTTTGTCATCAAACATCGCAACACACTGTTCTACTCTACGCTGACCATCGTCGCTATTCTGGTGGCATTGATACCACGCAACCAGTTAAATGACGTGTTCGTTGATTATTTCGATCAGAGCACGCAATTTCGCCGCGACACCGATTATGCTGCCGCGCATCTCACCGGTGTTTATTTTATGGATGTGTCGATTCGTACACCTGATCCCGGCGGCATCAGCGATCCACACTACCTCCAGTCGGTGGAAAAATTTGTCCAGCACATGCGCACACAAAAAAATGTGGTTAATGTGTTTTCGATTACCGATACATTTAAACGACTCAACCAGAATATGCACGGCGATGACCCGAGCTGGTACCGTCTGCCTGATAGCCGCGACCTGGCAGCACAATATCTGCTACTGTACGAAATGTCCCTGCCCTACGGACTGGACCTGAACAACCAGATCGACATCTCAAAAAGCGCCACCCGGATTCAGATCGCACTCAAGACCATGTCCTCGGCACAAATGCTGACCATGGAGAAAAACATCTCTGACTGGCTGACACAAAATCTACCTGATTATCAATATAATATTTCAGGCCCAACGCTGATGTTCTCGCATATCGGGCAACGCAATATCAAAAGCATGCTAGTGGGTACTTCGATTGCACTGGTGATGATTTCTCTGGTGCTGGTGATCTTTCTGCGCTCGTTCAAATACGGCCTCATCAGTCTGTTGCCCAATCTGGTTCCCGCCGCGGCCGGCTTTGGCCTCTGGGGACTGTTCGTTGGTCAGGTCGGGCTCGGGCTGTCGGTGGTAACCGGTATGACGCTGGGTATTGTGGTCGACGACACCATTCATTTTCTCAGCAAATATCTGCGCGCACGTCGCGAGAAACACCTCAGCTCAGAGGACGCCGTTCGCTATGCCTTCCACAGTGTCGGCATTGCCATGGTGGTGACATCCGTTGTGCTGATCGCAGGATTTATGATTATGACCCTGTCTCATTTTCGACCGAATTACGAAATGGGACTACTCACCAGCGTGATCATCGCACTGGCATTACTGGCAGACTTTTTCTTTCTGCCGCCTCTTCTTATCAAGTTTTCGGGAAATACCCATGACAAATAAAACATTTATCACAGGTCTGTTGAGTATTTTGCTAACGCTCGGTGCACTTATCGCGCACGCAGAAACTGCAGAAGAAAAAGGTCTGGCCATCGCCAAAGAAGCTGATCGTCGTGACTCGGGCTTTGTTGATCAAACGGCCGATCTCACTATGGAGCTGCGCAACAAACAGGGCGATTCAAGTATTCGTTTTCTTCATATCAAAACACTCGAAGTAAAAAATGATGGTGACAAATCACTTTCGGTATTTGAAAAGCCCGCCGATGTTAAAGGCACCGCGTTTCTGACATTTTCACACGCACTGGTGCCGGATGAACAGTGGCTGTACCTGCCTGCACTAAAACGCGTCAAACGTATTAACTCAAATAACAAGTCCGGGCCTTTTATGGGCAGCGAGTTTGCTTACGAAGACCTGGCGTCACAGGAAGTCGCAAAATACACCTACAAATATCTCCGAGATGAAAAAGCAAATGGTGCCGACTGCTTTGTGGTCGAACGTTTTCCCACCTACGAGCAGTCAGGCTACAAACGCCAGCTGACCTGGATCAACAAGGCCGAATATCGCCCAGAGAAAATCGAATTCTACGACCGCAAAAATACTTTACTGAAAACCCTGACCTTCAGTGGCTACAAACAATACCTGAACAAATTCTGGCGCGCCGACACCATGACCATGATCAACCATCAAAATGGCAAGAGCACCATCCTGAGCTGGAACCACTATGCATTTAAAACCGGGCTCAGTGATCGAGACTTCAATCATAACGCACTGAAGCGTGCGCGCTAGATAACACAGTTCATAACAAATACACCCGAGTATGCTGAAAACGTTTCTGCCCTGTCTGAGTCTACTCGCCAGTAGCTCCGGCTTTGCTGCTGACATGCAGCTCAGCGGTCATCTTGATGCACAATGGCAGGGGTTTGCTAATCAGGCTTTATTCCCACAACAGCACCAGAACAACATTTCATTCTCCGGCGAAACCGAATTCTACTTCGATCTTGGCCATGGCGATGAAAGCATCACCTTTACCCCGTTTTACCGACACGATCAGCGCGATAGCGAACGCACGCATGGCGACATCCGCGAACTGCAGTGGCAAAAAGTGTTCGATCAATTTCAGCTGCGCGTCGGTATCAGCAAAGTTTACTGGGGCGTCACCGAATCTGAACACCTGGTCGATATCATCAATCAGACCGATCAGGTCGAAGATTTTAATGGTGAAAAAAAACTCGGCCAGCCGATGATTTATTTCAGTAGCGACCAGCGCTGGGGATTGCTCGATTTGTTCGTCTTGCCCGGTTTTCGAGAACGCACGTTTCCTGGCGTTGCGGGTCGCCCACGATTTCCTTTCCCGATCGATACCAGCACTGCATTCTACGAAAGTGCCGACAAGCAACACCATGTCGACTATGCCGGACGCCTGTACGAAACCCTGGGCGACTGGGAAATCGGCGTGTCGTATTTCAGAGGCACTGGCCGAGAACCTGAAAGCTTTCAGCCCTCCAGCTTTGACACGTTGGGCCAGCCCACTGCCTTTGCACCCTACTACGCACAGATCAGTCAGCTCGGTCTCACCGTGCAGGCGCTGATCAATGCCTGGACCTGGAAACTCGAAGCCATTTCACGGTCATCTTCCGCGCAGCACTTCAATGCTTTCACTGGCGGTTTTGAATACACATTCTTTGGCGTGCAAGGGAGTCATACTGATATTGGCGCGCTAGTGGAATATCTTTACGACCAGCGCAACCAGCCGCTTACTACGCCCACGCAGCCGCTTCCTGCCATTTTTCAGAACGATGTCACTACCGCGCTTCGATTCAGTTTTAACGACAGCCAGTCCAGCGAGATGCTGTTCGGCATCACGACGAATCTCGACAATCAGGCCATCGCCGGATTCATCAAAGCCAGTCGCAGACTGGGTAGTAGCTTTAAGGCCAACCTCGAAGTCAGAACCTTTCACAATACCAGCGCAGGGCAAGCTTTGTACGCATTTCGCAAAGATGACTTCATCCAGCTAAGCCTGGGCTGGTATTTTTAAGTGCACATCCGATTTTGCGTACGGCAAAAACCATTCAAAGCTGCACATCTCATTGAAACCCTGAGACATTTTAGCGGTTCAAGGTTATACTGAAATCGCAATCTGATAACACCCCGGTCAAAATATGTTACCCAAGTTTTTCTGCACAGCGATGTTATGTCTCCTGTGTTCTTATGCATGGGCAAATACCCTGCCCACCTGCCTGTTCGTATCGTCTTATCACAGCGGTTACGCATGGGCGGACGGTGTCGCGCGTGGATTGCATAGCAAGCTGGACGGCAAATGCACGATCACCCGCTTTAGCATGGACGCCAAACGCAACACAAGCGTAGCGCACGCAAAACAGGCAGCATTGCAGGCCAAAGCGCTGATCGAAAAACTCAAACCCGATGTAGTCATCACGGCTGATGATGCAGCTGCAAAATATCTTATTGCGCCTTACTACAGGAACTCAGCCATTCCGTTTGTATTCTGTGGAATAAACTGGACCATATCGCAATATGGATTTCCGTATTCAAATATGACTGGCATGATTGAAGTCGCCGCAGTCAAACCACTGTTCGAGAAATCACATTCAATTATTGGAAAAATTCATCAGGCAACCTATATCGGTGCAAATACGCTAACGGAGAGAAAAAATCTCTCGCATTACAAAAAGGTCGCCAGAAAACTTAATATCACACTTATCAGCAAGCTGGTCAGCACAAGAGCTGAGTGGATAAAAGCGTATCGGCAATCACAGACATCCCAGGTCATTATCATTGGCAGCAATGCTGGCATTCACGACTGGGATAAATCAAAAGTACTGACAGCAATCAAACCCTATACCTACACGCTCACCGTGACCAATCATGGCTGGATGATGCCCTATAGCATGCTGGGCATGACCAAGGTGCCGGAAGAACAGGGTGAATGGGCGGGAGAACTGGCTCTCGAAATACTCAAGGGCACTAAACCCTCAGACATACCCATTATCCCAAATCGCGAGTTTAACCTTGTTATAAATAAACATCTGATCGCCCTGACCAGAATAAGCATCCCTGAATTTATCAGACTAAAAGCACAACCGTATTACAAATGAAGCCACGCATTATAAATCCGACAATAAACAATCGAGCGATTAATTTCTGGGCGGCGGCACTGTGTTTGCTGATATTCGTCGCGCTTGTCTCGGAAATATTCAACATGGGTATTAAAGAGACTGACGCGAATCTGAGCCAGGAATCAGACACTATTTACAACAGGCTCAGCAACGAACTCAATATCAGCGTGAACGTACTCAATGGCTTCAACGCCTATTTCCACACGATTGAT
>CAYRNH010000043.1:10244-14038 GCA_964425515.1 uncultured Thiotrichaceae bacterium
TGATAACATCGACTACAAACACCTTGACGAATATTCAAGTTCGATTCGCACACAGTATCCACATATCTACATGATCGAGTACATGGTTCGGGTTACTCAGGGCGAACTCAAAAGCTTTATTCAAACGCGCAAGGATGAAGGCTATGCAAACTACCGAATCACAGAGTTTTCAGGAAATGATCATAAAAATCTTTTGCCAGCTAAAAATCGAGATATCTACTATCCGATAGTCTTCATGGATCCGCTTGTAGTTAAAACCACGGCCATGCTGGGATTTGATACCTACTCACAACCCGCCATGCGACACGCCATCGATAGCGCAATCAAACACGGCACGAACGTAGCAACGACACCATTTGAATTATACGAGGGCAGCCTGGGGTACGCCATTGTCAGGCCAATATTTACTACAGACGGAATACCAAAAACCCCCAAACTCAAACAGGAACTCGCCACGCGCCTGGTTGCAGTCATTGTTCGCGTTGACAATCTGATAAAAAATATTGACCTGAACCCGCGCTACAGCATGGAACTTGATTATCTGGACACCAAAAGCAACACCTACAAACCCATGTACAGCAACCACGTCGATACAGACGATAACAGCACCATACTGCCCGAATACCAGAAACGACACACGTTTGAATATGCCGGACAGACATTGAGGCTATCACTCAAACGCCAGCTTCGCTGGGATGACTTTAGTTATGAATGGCTGATATTTTCCATCATTGTCACAAGTGCTATTTCACTCCTGATTTTTAGCTTCATCCATTTTCGTCTAAAAAGCATTCGCGAGCGCCAGCTGGCACAAGCCGAACTGTTTCGCGAAAAAGAATTGGCCGAAGTAACACTGCACTCCATCGGGGAAGCAGTCATCACGACCGATCTCGAACATAACATCAAATACATGAATCCTGTTGCCGAGTTGCTGACCGGCTGGAGCATTGACGAAGCCATCAACCTCCCCCTGGAATCTGTATTCAAACTCGTCAGTGAAGACACGCGGCGCGAAATAGACAGCATCATCTATGAATGTTTACAAAAAAACGAAGCCATCAGTATTGACACTCCGACCCTGCTAATCAGCAAAAACGGCAAAGAGTACGCTATTGAAAACTCTGCCGCACCCATTTGTGACCACAGCAACAATATCGTAGGCAGCGTTCTTATCTTCAAAAACATTACTCATATTCGAAACATGGCCAGAAAAATGGAGTACCAGGCCAAACATGATTCTCTTACCGGCCTTATAAACCGACACGAATTCGAGCATCAGCTAAAAGAGGCCATCCACAGTGCACGTGACGACGGCCATCAACATGCCTTGTGCTACCTTGATCTCGATCAGTTCAAGATTGTCAACGATACTTGTGGGCATATCGCCGGCGACCAACTACTACGCGTACTAGCCAAGTTGATGCCAACCTGTATTCGCACTAGCGACTGTCTGGCAAGACTGGGCGGAGATGAGTTTGGCGTACTTATGTTCGATTGCCCACTTGATCAGGCAAAAAAAGTTGCTGACGCCTTGCGCGCAACGATAAAAGAGTTTCATTTCACCTGGGACAAGAAAGCATTTGACATTGGCGTGAGCATAGGCCTGGTTCCCATCACTAAAGACAGTGGTAGCTTGCAGGATATTCTACGCAGCGCAGACTCATCCTGTTATATCGCAAAAGACAAGGGGCGTAATCGTGTTCACGTATACCTCCCTGACGACTATGAACTGGTGAAGCGCCGTGGCGAAATGCAGTGGCTCACACGCATTCAAAATGCAATCGATGAAAATCACTTTGTGCTCGCACTGCAATCCATACAATCTCTCAGGCCTGCTGAAGGACTTCCACACAAGGAAATCCTGATCCGCATGCTGACAGAAGACGGGAGCATTGTGTCACCAAACTCGTTTATTCCAGCAGCTGAACGTTACGATCTAATGGCAACACTGGACCGATGGGTAATCAAAACCTCGTTCAGGATGATCAATGATGAAGATACGAACAAGCGACCCAGATTTGTTTACAATATAAACCTTTCTGGACAAACGCTTAGCGATCCCGAAATCCTTGATTTTATCCAAACCGAAATAAAAAACTTCAATATCACCGCCAGCAATATCTGTTTTGAAATCACTGAAACGGCTGCGATTGCAAATCTTTCACATGCTATTGAGTTTATTACCGCAATGAAAAAAACCGGTTGTCTGTTTGCACTGGACGACTTCGGTAGTGGTCTCAGCTCTTTTAATTATTTGAAAAAGCTGCCGGTCGATTATCTCAAAATTGATGGCGAATTTATTAAAGACATACTCACCGACCCAGTCGATCGTGCCATTGTTTCTGCTATCAATAATATTGGACACGAAATGGGTCTACAGACTGTTGCGGAATACGCTGAAAATAGCGACATTATTGAAACATTAAGAGAAATCGGCGTTGACCATGTCCAGGGTTATGGCATAGACAGGCCCGCGCTCTGGTACAGCAACAACAAGCAGTCTCGGCTCAAAAAAACTAAGCAGGCCCCAGCGCCATCCGCTTGATCTCTTCGATTTGATCACGCAGTATTGCAGCCTGCTCAAATTCAAGATTATGTGCATGCTGCAACATCTGTTCCTCCAGGGTATCAATTTCTTTGGCGAACTGCGCTGGCTTCATCGTTTGATAATGCGCACGTGCCTCAGCCACTTTGCGATTATCAAGTGTTCGTCGCGATGCTCTATCACCATAACCCGTATCGAGCACATCCGTAATATGGCGAGTGATTCCGGTCGGCACAATATTATGTTCCTTATTAAAGGCTTCCTGCTTCGCGCGACGCTCCAGAGTAATATCCATGGCGCGCTGAATCGAACCGGTGATTCTGTCTGCATAGAGAATCGCCATGCCGTTTAGATTGCGCGCGGCTCTGCCAATACTCTGTATCAAAGAACGTTCAGAACGCAAAAAACCTTCCTTGTCAGCATCCAGAATGGCCACCAGTGAAACTTCAGGCATATCCAGTCCTTCGCGCAGCAGATTGATTCCCACCAGCACATCGAATTCACCAAGACGCAGATCACGAATAATTTCTACCCGCTCTACCGTATCGATATCTGAATGCAGATAGCGCACGCGCACACCATGTTCCGTAAGATACGACGTCAAATCTTCTGACATACGTTTGGTCAGCGTGAGTATCAGCACACGTTCGTTTTTTGCTACGCGCATATTGATTTCCGACAGCACGTCATCAACCTGCGTTGTTACTGGACGAATTTCTATTCTAGGATCGAGCAGCCCGGTCGGCCTGACCACCTGATAAGCGATGGCATCGGATTTCTCATCTTCGTACGGGCCCGGTGTTGCCGATACAAATAAGGTTTGTGGCGACAGCGCTTCGAACTCTTCAAATTTTAATGGGCGATTATCTAGCGCGGATGGCAAACGAAAACCAAAGTTCACCAGATTTTCCTTGCGTGAACGGTCTCCCTTGTACATCGCACCTAATTGCGGAATCGAGACATGGCTTTCATCGACCACCAGCAAGGCCTCTTTGGGAAGATAATCAAACAGACACGGAGGCGGCTCGCCCGCTTCGCGATTCGAAAGATAGCGCGAATAGTTTTCGATACCGCTGCAGTAACCCAGCTCCTGCATCATTTCGATATCAAAACGCGTACGCTGTTCAAGGCGCTGAGCTTCGACCAGTTTATCCTGTGAACGCAATTCTTCGAGGCGCACTTTGAGCTCTTCGCGAATTTTTTCGATCGCGTTGACGATCACTTCGCGCGGCGTGGCGTAATGTGTTTT
>CAYRNH010000044.1:0-12420 GCA_964425515.1 uncultured Thiotrichaceae bacterium
ACACAGCGGGTGCAATGAATGCAGCGGGTCAGTTCGGTTGAAATCAAAGGCCCAATACTACGGTCCAGTACCACACGTTTGCCTTCGACATACTGTGATACATCCTTGCCATAACCCATAGCGACGTCTTGTAACTCACACTCGCCGCCCTGATCACAAATTGGACAATCCAGCGGATGGTTGATCAATAAAAATTCCATCACCGATTTCTGGGCATTGCGCGCATATTCCGAGCGCGTGTGCACCACCATGCCATCCATCACCGGCGTTGCGCAGGCTGGCAAAGGCTTGGGTGCTTTTTCGACTTCGACCAGGCACATGCGACAATTGGCCGCCACCGAAAGTTTTTCGTGATAACAAAAACGCGGCACGTGAATGTTCGCCTGATCGGTAACTTCGATCAGCATCGCACCTTTGCGCGCCTGCATCTGCTGGCCATCAACGGTAATCGTAACGAATTCTTCTGACATTGTTATTAATTATCCGCAAATGAACGCGAATAAACGCGAATGTTTCTGGGCCTGGTTTTCATATTATCACCAGGCGTAACTTGCAAAATATTTCGCATTGCTCGGCATGCATAATTTCTGATCAAATTATATTTGCGTTCATTTGCGTTCATTTGCGGACTCATGTTTTTACGCAGCTCGAACCATACTGCGTTTTTTTTCAACGTAATATTCAAACTCGGGTCTGAAATGTTTCAGGAAACTGCGCACCGGCATTGCTGCCGCGTCGCCCAGTGCGCAAATGGTGCGACCTTCGATCTTGCTGGCAACATCATCCAGCTTGTCGAGATCAGCATAGGTGCCCTTGCCTTCGACGATGCGCGTCAACATGCGATACAACCAACCGGTGCCTTCGCGGCAGGGCGTGCACTGGCCGCAGGATTCTGAATAATAAAATCGTGAGATACGACGCAGTGCTTTGACCATGTCGGTGGTCTCATCCATGACAATGACCGCACCCGAACCCAGCATCGAACCTGCTGCAACCACGGAGTCATAATCCATATTCGCCTGCAGCATAATCTCGGCAGGTAGCACAGGCACTGACGAACCACCGGGAATCACCGCTTTGAGTTTTTTCCCGCCGCGCACACCGCCCGCCATCGCGAGCAGGTCCGCGAACGAAGTACCCATCGGGATTTCAAAATTGCCTGGCTTGCTGACATGGCCCGACACCGAAAACAGTTTTACACCGCCGCTGTTCGGTACGCCCATATCTTTAAACCATTGCGCACCATTGCGCATGATCGCAGGTACCGATGCCAGGGTTTCGGTATTATTAATCGTAGTCGGCTTACCATAGAGTCCAAAGTTGGCCGGAAACGGCGGTTTGAAACGCGGCAGGCCACGCTCACCTTCCAGCGAGTTCAATAGCGCGGTTTCTTCACCGCAGATATAGGCACCTGCGCCCAGCGAGGGATAAAGATCAATCGTTACATCGCTGCCGAGAATATTCTGGCCCAGATAGCCCTGTGCATACGCTTCCTTTAATGCCTGCGTGAAATGCTGCGCTGGCTCGTCCATAAATTCGCCGCGCATATAGTTGTAACCGACCGTTGCGCCCATGGCATAACAACCAATCGCCATACCTTCGATCAGTGCGTGCGGATTAAATCGCAAAATATCACGATCTTTACAGGTGCCAGGCTCAGACTCGTCAGAATTACACACCAGGTATTTCTGTACTGGCGCATTGCGCGGCATAAAACTCCACTTCAGCCCGGTGGGAAAACCCGCACCACCACGACCGCGTAAACCCGATGCCTTGATTTCTTCAATCACGGTTTCAGGTGGGATTTTTTCTGCGATGATTTTGCGCCATGCCTGATAACCGCCGATCTTGAGATAGTTCTCATACGACCAGGGACTGTCATCAAACTGCAGTGTGGCGAAACAAACTTCGTTAGCCATCAGCCTGTAACCTCCATGCATCGAACTTGCAAGTACTACGAGTCACCAGGAAAAACTTATCCGCAAATGAACGCAAATGAACGCAAACAGGTCTATTTGCACGGACGACCCATGAGCGCTCAATGATATATTTAAAAACGCAAACACAACCATCAGGATATGTTTTAAATTCGCGTTTATTTGCGTTCATTTGCGGACTCATCTTTTTTATTCCAGCTTATTCAAGTGCATCAAGGATCTCATCGACCTTTTCAGGGGTGAGATTCTCGTAGTATTTATGATTGACCTGCATCATCGGACCACCGGCGCAGGCTGCCAGACATTCTTCTTCGATCTTGAGATAAATCCGTCCATCCGGCGTACTCTCGCCCAGTTTAATGCCCAGCTTGTTCTCGACATGCTCAACAATACTTTCAGCGCCCATTAACATGCAGGAAATATTGGTGCAGATCGCAACATTGTTGCGTGCCACCGGCTTTAATTCATACATCGAATAAAAACTGGCCACTTCGTACACTTCAATTTTGGCCAGCTCAAGATAATCTGCCACTGCGTCCATCAACTCGGTGGTGAGATAACCCTGGTTATCGTGCTGCACAACATTGAGCGCACCAAGCAGGGCAGATTTTTTTCTATCCGCAGGATAGCGTGAAATCAGAGCATCGATTTCTTTGCGGGCGTGTGCGCTCAATAGTGTTTCTGAGTGTTGCATCATCTGTCTATCTCGCCAAACACAATGTCCGAGGTGCCCATGATCGCTACCACATCGGCCAGCATGTGACCTCTTGCCATTTCATCCATCGCTGACAGATGTGCAAAACCGGGGGCGCGAATTTTCAGTCGATAAGGCTTATTGGCGCCATCGGAAATAATGTAAGCACCAAATTCACCTTTGGGATGCTCAATCGCTGCATAGGCTTCACCTGCGGGCAGGCAAAAACCTTCGGTAAATAATTTGAAATGATGAATCAGCGATTCCATATCCGCCTTCATGGTTTCACGATCGGGCGGTGATATTTTGTGGTCTTCCAGTAATACCGGGCCGTCGTTGACGCGCAACCAGTCGATACATTGTTTAATAATACGATTGGACTGCCGCATTTCTTCCATTCGGCAAAGATAGCGATCATAGCAATCACCATTGGTACCCACTGGAATATCGAAGTCCATCCGGTCGTACACTTCGTACGGCTGTTTCTTGCGCAAATCCCATTCCACGCCGGAACCGCGCAACATCGGGCCGGTAAAGCCCAGTTGCAGTGCACGCTCCGCAGTCACAATGGCAATATCAACCGTGCGCTGTTTCCAGATACGGTTATCAGTAAGCAGCGTTTCGTATTCATCGACATAGGTCGGAAAACGATTGGTAAAATCTTCGAGAAAATCGAGCAAGGAACCCTGGCGATTTTCATTGAGTTTGTGCACTTCACGCTTGTTATGCCATTTTGAAGCTTTGTATTGCGGCATGCTGTCAGGCAGGTCGCGCGCCACACCGCCGGGGCGATAATAGGTTGCATGCAAACGCGCACCGGAAACCGCTTCATAACAGTCCATCAGATCTTCGCGTTCACGGAAAGCATAAAGAAACATGGTCATCGCGCCAACATCGAGTGCGTGCGCGCCAATCCACAACAGATGATTCAGAATGCGCGTAACTTCATCGAACATGACACGAATATATTGCGCGCGTTCAGGACATTCCACACCCAGCAGTTTTTCGATCGCCAGTACATAACCGTGCTCGTTACACATCATCGAAACATAATCGAGTCGATCCATGTAACCGATGCTTTGATTATACGGTTTGCTTTCGGCCAGTTTTTCTGTGGCGCGGTGCAATAAACCAATATGCGGGTCGGCGCGCTGAATCACTTCACCGTCCATTTCCAGCACCAGGCGCAGCACACCATGCGCAGCCGGATGCTGTGGCCCGAAGTTAAGTGTGTAATTACGAATCTCAGGCATTATCGGTTCCTGCTTCACTGATGTCTGCGCTGACATTCGCATCATTTAGATAACGACTGTCGTGGCGAATCACACGCGGCACCAGCACCCGCGGTTCTATCGATACCGGCTGATAAATCACACGTTTTTGTTCCGGGTCATAACGCATTTCCACGGTACCAATTAACGGAAAATCTTTGCGGAACGGATGACCGACAAAACCATAGTCGGTCAGAATACGACGCAGATCGGGATGACCTTCGAAAATGATGCCATACAGATCAAAGGCTTCACGTTCGTACCAGTTGACCGAAGCCCACAGTTCGATCACCGAAGGCAGCACAGGCTGCGCATCATTTTCGCAATAACAACGCAGACGTAAACGCTGGTTATTAGCGATAGACAACAGATGATACACCGCTGCAAAACGCGGGCGATCAGTATTGTGATACGCGGGCGCATCACCAAAGCGCAAACGCGCATTGGCTTCCGGGGTAACACCACGACTAAAACCGGTGTGGGTCGATGCATCAGTCGACCATTCTGTGCAGCCATATTCAGAATAATCGGCTCCGCATATATCGATCATCTGCTCAAAGGCAAATTCCTTGTCATCACGCAGGCGTTGGCATACAGCACGTAAATCAGCGGGCGCAACTTCGATAGTGACTTCGCCTGCAGCAATAACATTGGCTTTGAGCTGATCGCCAAATGCGCGCTGGAGTGCTTCAGAAAGGTGCTGATTTCTGCTCGACATAATGGAGTCTCAAACTAACGAGCGATGGTATTGGTGCGGCGGATTTTGTTCTGCAATTGCAGAATGCCATAGAGCAGCGCTTCAGCCGTCGGCGGGCAACCCGGCACATAGATGTCAACCGGTACAATGCGATCACAACCGCGCACGACTGAATATGAGTAATGATAATAACCACCGCCATTGGCGCAGGAACCCATGGAAATAACCCAGCGAGGTTCAGCCATCTGGTCATACACCTTGCGCAGCGCAGGGGCCATTTTATTGCACAGCGTGCCGGCGACAATCATCACATCCGACTGCCGCGGCGAGGGTCGAAAAATAATGCCAAAACGGTCAAGGTCATAACGCGAAGCACCGGCCTGCATCATTTCTACCGCACAGCAAGCCAGGCCAAAGGTCATGGGCCACAACGAACCGGTGCGCGCCCAGTTGATGAGCTTGTCGGCCGAAGTAGTCATAAATCCTTTTTCAAATACGCCTTCTACTCCCACTCCAGCGCTCCTTTTTTCCACTCATATATAAAACCGATGACCAGGATGCCGAGAAAAACCGCCATCGCAAGAATGCCAAATAGACCGATTTCACCAAGCGAAATTGCCCAGGGAAAGAGAAACGCGATTTCAAGATCGAAAACGATGAACAGGATGGCGACAAGATAATAACGCACGTCGAATTTCATGCGGGAATCTTCGAAAGCTTCGAAGCCACATTCAAAAGGTGAGTTCTTGGCTGCGTCCGGACGGTGGGGTGCCAGCATGAAACCGCCCATAAACATGGCAATCACACCAACGCTCACGCCAATGGCCAAAAACACCAGTACTGGCAAATAATTTTCGAGCATTCTAACTCCTCTTCGGCCCGGTACAGTACATTTCTATACCAGGTCACTATTTTGCTCCTCGTTGGAAGCAGTTCTGTGGTCAGAACTTTTATTATATTCTGGCTGCTTCTGATCATTTCTTACGAATGATTTTCAGAGCATAAAACCAGTCGAGTACTTCCCGGTCCTCTTTGTTCCATTCTTGTAGTTAGAATGGAAATAACAGTACCTCCTGTACTGCGAAGGAATTCCGATATTTCACAGACTCCCCAATGTTTGGTGCCGACGGCCGGACTCGAACCGGCACAGCTTACGCCACTACCCCCTCAAGATAGCGTGTCTACCAATTCCACCACGTCGGCTAGATCTTTTTCAGGCCTGTTATTTTTTTGCAGCCGGTGGTTTCGAAGTATCCGCAGACTTGGTCTTGGGGGACTCAGCTGGCTGCGGTACATTTTCGTCTGTACCATTAAACAAAGGCTTTTCTGGTTTCGGTGGCGCTTTTTGTTGCTGCTCTATCTGTTGCTCGACTTTATCAATAACACTGGTCGGAGCACTACGATTCGCAGCAATATAAGCCAGCGCCAGACAATTGATGAAAAAACCGGTAGCGAGAACAGCTGTGGTCTTGCTTAAAAAGTTTGACGAACCACTGGCGCCAAACACCGAGCTCGCTCCTCCTCCAAACGTCGCGCCCTCGCTCGCACCCTTACCTTGCTGCAACAACACCAGAGTGATTATCCCCAGCGACAGACAGACATGAACTATCAGCAGAACTATACCTATACCCACTTAATTAACCGCCCGCTTTGCAAATTGTTAAAAAATCGTCCGCTTTGAGTGAAGCGCCACCGATCAGACCACCATCGATATCTGTCTGCGCTATCAGTTCTGCAGCATTACCCGGGTTCATGCTGCCACCGTAAAGGATTCGCAGACCGGCTGCAATACCCCCATCAAGAGCAGCAATCTTGTTACGGATAAAGCTATGCACTTCCTGTGCCTGTTCCGGTGAAGCAGTTTTGCCGGTACCGATCGCCCAGACCGGCTCGTAAGCCAGTACCGCATTCGCCAGCGAAGCGACACCTGAGCTTTCCAGAATAGCATCGAGCTGACGTGAAATAACTTTCTCGGTAACGCCCGATTCGCGCTCTTCCAGCGTCTCACCAATACAGAATACAGGTTTCAGACCATGCTTCAATGCGGCCGCATATTTCACAGCGGTCACTGCATCGCTTTCCCCGTACAGACTGCGGCGTTCAGAATGACCGATAATGACATACTCAACACCAAAATCTTTTAGCATGGGGCCAGCCACTTCACCTGTGAATGCACCCGAATCATGCTCGGACACATTCTGCGCACCAAGCTTGATGCCTGCACCAGAAATACTGTCGGCGACTTCAGGGATGAACACATAGGTTGGGCACACCACCACTTCCGCTTTGACAGCACCTAGCCCGGCTTTTATCCCTTCAATGAGCTGTTTCACACTGTCTCTGGAACCGTTCATTTTCCAGTTCCCGGCTACCATCACCTGCCGCATCACTTACTCCACCTTATTCAAAGGTGGGCAAGGATACCTGTGGAAACCAAATAAATCAATGATATTGGCGCATTATAAGCGCCCACACAGTTCACGGACAGCTATAATCTGTGCCCGAATAAACAATGACTTAGATAAGTATTTTTACACTCGTTCAGAGCGCCTCACGTACCGAACGAGCAATTGCCTGACTGAGTTCGTTGACCATGGTTTCATTTTCGCCTTCTACCATCACCCGCACCAGTGGTTCGGTACCCGACGGACGCAGCAGCACACGACCACTGCCATTGAGGGTTTTTTCAGCCTGAATCACAGCCTTTTTCACCTGATCCGAGTTGAGCGGGTCACCCTGCCCGGTGAGGCTCACATTGATCATGCGCTGCGGCATTTTGCGCACTGGTGCGCAGGCCTGCTGCAAACTCTGCCCGGTTTCGACCAGATGCTCCAGTACCTGCAGCGCGGAAACAATACCATCGCCGGTCGTGGTGCGGTCGAGGCAAATAATATGCCCTGAAGATTCACCACCCAGAACCCAGTTTTTCTGTTTCATGCACTCCAGCACATAGCGATCACCGACTGCGGCGCGTTCGAATTCCAGCCCCAGCGCTCTGATCGCCAGCTCCATGCCCATATTCGTCATCAGGGTGCCGACCACGCCACCGAGCGCGACACCCGAGCCCAGGCGCGAACAGGCGATGATATAGAGCAGCTGATCACCATCCACAATCGCGCCGTTGGCATCGATCATGATCACGCGATCACCATCACCATCGAACGCAATACCCAGATCGGCCTTTTCAGACAATACTTTCTGACGCAGAACTTCAGGCGAGGTCGAGCCAGATTCAGCATTGATATTCAAACCATCCGGCTCATCACCGATGGTGATTACTTTTGCGCCCAGCTCGACAAACACGCTGGGCGCGATGTGATAGGTGGCACCGTGAGCGCAATCGAGGACGATCTTAAGACCACTGAATCGGGTCCCCATCTGGATGCTGGCCTTGCAGGCTTCGATGTAACGGCCATACGCATCCTTGACGCGCTCCGCCTTGCCCAGATCGGCCGAGTCAGCCGTTTCCATCGCCGCCTCGAACATAGTCTCTATGCGCTGTTCTATTTCATCGCCCAGCTTGGTGCCCTGGGCTGAAAAAAACTTGAGGCCATTGTCATAATACGGATTGTGCGAGGCACTGATCACGATACCGGCGGAGGCGCGCAGGGTACGTGTGAGATAGGCAATCCCGGGTGTTGGCATCGGACCGAGCAGACGAACATCCACACCTGCAGCAGACAAACCGGCTTCCAGCGCAGATTCAAACATATAACCCGAAATTCGCGTGTCCTTGCCGATCACCACCAGACGCTCACCCTGACTGGCGAGTACTTTACCCACCGCCCAGCCCAGCTTGAGCACCTGGTCTGCCGTCATCATGCCTTCACCAACGCGACCGCGAATGCCATCAGTACCAAAATATTTACGAGCCATTAGTATGTTTTTCTGTAGTTAAATTTTTCACTTTTCATACCCGACACAATCATTCGGGCACAAGCTTTTCATTATTCATTGCAGCAGCAACAGCCTCACACAAACGCAAAGCATCAACAGTCTCAGCCACATCATGCACCCGAAAAAACCGCGCCCCGCGCTGCCAGGCCAGCACCACCGCTGCAATGCTGCCACTAAGGCGTTCTTCAACGGGTCGGTCGAGGATGGCGCCAAGCATGCTTTTGCGCGAAATACCCACTAATACAGGAAATTCCAGATCACAGAATACCCTGATATTAGCCAGCATTTGCAGATTATGCGCGATTGTCTTACCAAAACCAAAACCCGGGTCGAGCATGATGCTGTGTTTTGCAATTCCTTGATCGACGCAGACCTGGGCGCGCTGTAACAAAAACTCGCTGACCTCGGCCACCACATCCTGATACTGCGGATGCTGCTGCATGCTGCGCGGTTCACCCTGCATATGCATTAGACACACCGGCACTGCCAGCTCGGCGCAGACTTCGACAGCACCGGGGGCACGCAGTGCAAACACATCATTCACCAGGCTGGCGCCAGCTGCCACCGCGGCACGCATCACCTCGGGCTTGCTGGTATCCACCGATATCGGGATCTGGCTGTGCTGGCGAATCGCCTGAATGACGGGTACCACGCGGCTGATTTCGTCATCCACGCTCACGGGTTCAGCGCCCGGTCGGGTGGACTCTCCTCCAACATCAATGATATCCGCGCCCTGGGACTGCATCACCAGAGCATGCTCGACCGCCTGCTGCTTCGCAATAAAGCGACCGCCATCGGAAAACGAATCCGGCGTGACATTCAAAATGCCCATAATCACCGGCCGATTCGAGCGCAGCAATTCTAGCGTTTGCTCAATAGCATTCATCAATATTCAAAAAGAAGTCTCTGAAAGAAAAAAGGGAGCAAAGCTCCCTTCAAAAATTTTTCATTGTTTACTATTCATTTTTCATTGAATTTGTCAGTGCTGGTTCGCTGGCCCACCAATACTGCCTTTGCCAGCCTTGGCACTGTCAGCCGGTTTGGCACCAGTATCGGCACCCGCACCACCGCTCGGGCCACCCGGCGGCTCCAGACTATCGTCCCAGTCGGCCGGTGGCGGCGGTTCACGCCGTTCCATCAAAGCATCAATCTGACTGATATCGATGGTTTCATACTTGATCAGGGTCTCGGCCATCTTGTGCAGGATATCGATGTTTTCGGTCAACAACTTGTACGCACGGTCATAATTGCGGTCGATCACATTGCGTACTTCTTCATCGATAATACGCGCAGTATCGTCGCCCATATTCTTATGTTTCGTTACCGAGCGACCGAGGAACACTTCGCCCTCATCTTCGGTATATACCAGCGGGCCCAGTTTTTCTGACAGGCCCCACTTGGTCACCATATTGCGTGCGATATCGGTCGCGCGTTCAATATCATTGGAAGCGCCAGTGGTGACACTGTCGGGTCCAAAAATAATTTCTTCGGCAATACGACCACCGAACAGGCTGGAAATCATGCTTTCCAGATGTTTTTTGGTATGGCTGTAACGATCTGCCTCAGGCAAAAACATGGTAATCCCCAGCGCACGGCCGCGCGGGATGATGCTGACCTTGTAAACAGGATCGTGATCCGGCACCAGACGGCCGATGATCGCATGACCGGCTTCATGGTAGGCAGTGAGTTTTTTCTCGTCTTCCGACATCACCATGGAGCGACGTTCTGCGCCCATCATGATTTTGTCTTTGGCACGCTCAAAGTGCGACATTTCGACCTGCTTGCTGTTTTCACGCGCCGCATACAAAGCAGCTTCATTCACCAGATTGGCAAGATCGGCCCCGGAAAAACCGGGCGTACCACGTGCAATAATCGCCAGATTCACATCGGTAGCTTCCGGTACCTTGCGCACATGTACTTTGAGTATCTGCTCACGACCACGAACGTCGGGTAATGGAACCACGACCTGGCGGTCGAAACGACCGGGACGCAGCAGCGCCGGGTCGAGCACATCGGGACGGTTGGTGGCCGCGATCACGATCACGCCTTCGCTGCCTTCAAAACCATCCATTTCGACCAGTAACTGGTTCAGTGTCTGTTCGCGTTCATCGTGGCCACCGCCGAGGCCTGCACCACGATGACGACCGACTGCATCTATTTCGTCGATGAAAATAATACAGGGTGCGTGCTTTTTCGCAGTCTCGAACATATCGCGCACACGCGAAGCGCCGACACCGACAAACATTTCGACGAAATCAGAGCCGGAAATAGTGAAAAACGGCACCTTGGCTTCACCCGCGATGGCGCGCGCCAGCAGGGTTTTACCGGTACCCGGTGAACCCACCATGAGCACACCTTTGGGGATCATACCGCCCAGTTTCTGAAACTTGCCCGGATCCTTGAGAAATTCGACCAGTTCGGCGACTTCTTCCTTGGCTTCATCAGCACCGGCAACATCATTAAAGGTGACCTTGATCTGGTCTTCACCCAGCATCCGCGCCTTGCTTTTACCAAACGACATCGCACCGCGGCCGCCGGCGCCGCCCTGCATCTGGCGCATAAAGAAAATCCAGATACCGATCAGCAACAGGAACGGGAACCAGGAAATAAATATGGTCATTAATAATGACTGACCTTCAGGTGGCGTGCCCTTGATTGTCACACCGTTCTTGAGTAAATCACCCACCATCACACTGTTGTTGGTTTCAGGGCTGTAGGTCTTAAAAGCGTTGCCATTACTCATGCGGCCTTTGATATCGCGGCCATCAATGGTGACTTCGCTGACTTCAGACTGCTTCACCGCATCAATGAAAGCCGAGTACGCGAGCGTCTGTGAGGCAGGCGTGCCCTGTTTACTGAAATTACTGAAAACAGACAGCAGGACAACGGCTATGACTGCCCACAGGATGAGATTCTTGGCGAGATCGTTCAAGTTAGCGCTCCGCGATTATTCGCAAATCAATATTAGAGAAGACTTCATTAACATTACTATAGTTCATCTGGTGTTGCCAGCGTAGCCCGTGGCCAGCGCATAGATTTCCCGACTACGTGCGCGCGATGCCTTTGGCTTGCGCATCACCAGCCGTGAAAAATGCTGCCTGAGAAGTTTGAGATAGGCATCAAAACCCTCACCCTGAAACAGCTTCACCAGCAGACCACCGCCAGGCTTTAACACCTGCTGGGCCAGGTCCAGCGCCAGCTCGCTCAGGTAGTAGGCGCGGGGCAGATCGACCACGCCCATGCCACTTATATTGGGTGCCATATCGCAAATTACAAGGTCTGCCCGGTCTTTTCCAATAAGATCCAGTAATTCTGTCAAAACCGCCTCTTCGCGAAAGTCCCCTTCGATGATTTCCACGCCAGCCATCGGCTCCATGGGCAGAATATCCAGAGCAATAATACGGCCTTTTCCACCCAGCTGGGTCACCGCGTATTCGGACCAGCCGCCCGGGGCAGCGCCAAGATCGATCACGGTCATACCGGGTTTGAGAATTTTGTCTTTTTGCTGGATTTCGACCAGCTTGTAAATGGCACGCGAACGATAACCCTCCTGCTTCGCGCGCAGCACATATTCGTCATCGAAGTGTTCTTTCAGCCACTGTTTGCTGGATTTACTTCTTCCGGATTTACTCATGCAGATTCACTCGTGGTACCATTCGCTGCTGTTCAGTAGTCGCTCGCAGGTGTTCACATGTCACTCAACAAAAATCAGATTAAACACTTGCGCGGTTTGTGTCACGCACTAAATCCGGTGGTAATGCTCGGCCAGAAAGGCCTGACCCAGGAAGTGCTGGACGAACTCGAAATCGCCCTCACCCATCACGAACTGGTGAAAATAAAACTGGGTATTGATGACCGCGAACAACGCCAGAAAATCGCCGACAGTATTTGCGAAACCAGTGGCGCCGAAAGTGTGCAGGCGAT
>CAYRNH010000044.1:12520-13987 GCA_964425515.1 uncultured Thiotrichaceae bacterium
ATATATTTTACTTCGACGATTTCCAGTGAGCGGATACCGCCCGGGGTCTGAACTTCTGTGATATCACCTTCGGTTTTGCCGATCAGTGCGCGTGCAATCGGTGAGCTGTAGGATATTTTATTGTTCTTAATATCTGCTTCGTCTTCACCCACGATTTGATATTCCAGTTCATCACCAGTCTCTTCGTCAGCGAGGCTCACCGTACTACCAAATATCACCTTACCATCAGCCTGCATGGTGGTGACATCGATAATAGTTGCGTTGCTGAGTTTACCTTCGATATCTTTGATGCGGCCTTCGATAAAACCCTGCTGCTCGCGCGCAGCATGGTACTCGGCGTTTTCTTTCAGGTCACCGTGAGCGCGCGCTTCTGCAATCGCCTCGATGACACGTGGCCGATCGACGGTTTTCAGCTGCTGTAACTCCTGCTGGAGTTTTTCTGCGCCTCGCGCAGTAATTGGAACCTTGTTCATGCTGCATCCTCTTTCCGTATTTTCGCGTGCAGGTCTTGCAAACGGGTGACTTCATTTTGCTGAAGATAGTCCAGCGCCCTGCAGGTTGCACGGGCACCAGCAATAGTTGTGGTATAGCTTACCTTATGCTGCAACGCTGATGCACGGATAGTATAAGAATCTGCGATGGCTTTTTTGCCTTCGGTCGTGTTGATAATCAGTTTGATTTCACCATTCTTGATCATGTCGACGATATGCGGTCGGCCTTCATAAACCTTATTCACCAGCACACATTCGAGACCGGCGTCATTCAATGCCTTGCCGGTACCACGCGTCGCAATCAGCTTGAAGCCTTGGGCAATCAGCAGGCGCCCGAGTTCCACCGCATGTGCACGGTCACGGTCACGAACACTGATGAACACATTTCCCGAAGTCGGCAGCACCATACCGGCGCCAAGCTGCGCTTTCGCAAAGGCCATGCCAAAGCTGCTGCCAATACCCATGACTTCACCGGTCGATTTCATTTCCGGGCCGAGCAAGGGATCAACACCGGGGAATTTCACGAACGGGAACACCGATTCTTTGACCGCATAGGTTGACGGTATGATCTCGTGCGTCAGCCCCTGCTCTGCCAGACTGACGCCCGCCATGCAACGTGCGGCCACTTTCGCTAGCGGCACGCCGGTCGCTTTCGATACAAAGGGCACGGTGCGCGAAGCGCGCGGATTGACTTCGAGCAAATAAATATTTTCGCCCTGAATCGCAAACTGAATATTCATCAGCCCGACCACGCCAATCTTCAGCGCTAGCTGACGAGTCTGCACACGAAGTTCATCCTGCACCGCGGCCGATAATGAATAAGGCGGCAAAGAGCATGCAGAATCACCTGAATGCACACCCGCCTGTTCAATGTGCTCCATGATGCTGCCGATAAGCACGTCTTTGCCATCACAGATGGCATCGACATCCACCTCAACTGCATCATCGAGAAAACGATCGAGCAATACCGGTGCGT
>CAYRNH010000045.1:0-13879 GCA_964425515.1 uncultured Thiotrichaceae bacterium
TTATGCAGCGCAACGCTATCAATATCGGTGTCGATCGAACTGTCGGCCGCGAGCAGGGCCTGGGTAGTCGACGCGAACAAAAAACGCCGGTCGTTATGTGAAAAATACAGCGGCTTGATACCGACCCGATCGCGTGCGACAAACAGCTGCTTTGAATTTTTGTCCCAGATCGCAAATGCAAACATGCCGTGCAGACGCTTCAGGCATTCCACGCCCCATTCCGCATAGGCCTTGATGATCACTTCGGTATCACCGTTGCTGACAAAGCTGTGGCCGCAGGCCTGGAGTTCTTTGCGCAACTCGGGATAGTTATAAATCGTGCCGTTGAACACCAGCGCCAGACCATTCGCCTGATCGACAAAGGGCTGCGCAGATTTTGCCGAGAGATCGATAATCGCCAGACGACGATGCCCCAGCGCTACCGGACCGTCGAGATGCTGCCCGGCACTGTCCGGGCCACGCCGCTCCAGTTTCGCCATCATTCGCTGACAGGTCTCCAGCTCTGCACGCAGACCATCGAACCTTAACTCGCCATTAATACCGCACATAGTTATTCCAGAAAAAGATGTAATTTTGCCACAGAGCAGGCAGAGAATACGGCCTGCCTAAAAACATAAAACAAAAGATTTCACCACAGAGGCACAGAGAACACAGAGGAACAACAAATTACTGTTAAAAGCTTTTACCCAAAAAGGCATTCTCCGTGTTCTCCGTGCCTCTGTGGTTCCGCTTTTTATAGCCGCCTAAACAACTGACCGGGGAAAAAATAACACCTGAAAACATGTGGAAATGCTTGTTTTCTAAACAGAAAAAGATCGAGTTCACTTACATTTAGTATTGCAATACAGATACGACTAACCTATGGTATCTGGTCATAACTTATACAAAAATAATTACTATCGGGGAATACTATGAATCCATTACTGACTATCAAAGGCACTCTTGTAGTTGGTTTTATTATTGCGCTGGCTGTCATTTTCAGCAGCCACGGCCTGAATGGCCTTAGCACCACGGTCTGGCTACACGTGCTGGCCGGCGTCGTCTGGATCGGCCTGCTCTATTACTTCAACTTCATCCAGGTTCCAGGTGTCGGCAAAGCGCTGGCTGAAAAAGACAGCGGCGGCCCAGGACCTGCGGCAATCAATAAATACCTGGCGCCTAATGCTCTGCTCTGGTTCCGCATGGCGGCTGCAGTCACCTGGTTGACCGGTGTCAGCGGTCTGGCACAGATCGGTGGTGGCATGCAGGGCGTCGCGGACGCCTTCATGTTGAAAGGAATTGGTGAAGGTAGCTCGATCGCCGTCATTGGCCTGGGCGCCTGGTTCGGCACCATCATGCTGTTCAATGTCTGGGTGCTGATCTGGCCCAACCAGAAAAAAATACTGGGTCTGGATGGTAAAACCCACAGCGCAGAAGTTATCGCATCGGCGAAAAAAGTTGCGTTGCTGGCCTCGCGCACCAACACAGCTCTGTCGATTCCGATGTTGCTGTGCATGATCGGCTACGGCCACGGCCTGATGCTCTAATCTGTTCGAAACTGGCTGCGGGGAAACACCCTTAGCAACACCGAAAAAGGCGAGCCAGTGGCTCGCCTTTTTTTATGCCTGCTGGAATTTTCAAGGTTGTACATCCTCTGGAAAGCCGTATAATCAGCGCTTTAGCGGCAGCCTTGGCTGCCGTTTTTAGTTTCCGAGCGGCTCTCAGACCAGGGCCGTAGTGAGGGCCGCGATGAGCGACAACCAGCATCTGATGACTACCTATGCACCTATGGACGTGTGTTTCGAGCACGGCGAAGGCGCGCTCCTGTACGACAGCGATGGCAAAGAATATCTCGATGCGCTGGCCGGGATCGCGGTCTGCGGCCTGGGCCACGCCCACCCTCATGTCACCGCTGCGATCTGCCGCCAGGCCGGCAAACTGCTACACACTTCAAATCTTTATACCGTGGAAAACCAGCAAAAACTGGCCGATGCTCTGAGCCGGATCTCGGGCATGGACCGAGTGTTCTTTTCCAATTCGGGCGCCGAAGCCAACGAGGCTGCGATTAAAATAGCGCGCAAATACGGCCACAGTCTTGGTATAAAACTGCCAACGATTATCGTGCTGGAAAACAGTTTTCACGGCCGCACCATGGCGACCTTGAGCGCCACCGGCAACCGCAAGGTGCAGGCCGGGTTCGAGCCGCTGGTGCAGGGATTTGTGCGTGCTCCGTATAATGACGTAGAAGCCATCAGCAACATCGCGCGCAATAATAAAGACATCGTTGCGATCATGGTGGAACCGATCCAGGGCGAAGGTGGCATCCGGATTCCTGATGCAGACTACCTCGCACAGCTACGCGCGCTGTGCGACGAACACCACTGGCTACTAATCCTGGATGAAATCCAGACCGGCATGGCGCGCACCGGCGAATGGTTCGCCTTCCAGCACAGCACTATCAAACCCGATGTCATGACCCTGGCCAAATCGCTGGGCAACGGTGTACCGATAGGCGCCTGCCTGGCACTGGAAGAAACCGCCAGCCTGATGAAGCCCGGCAGCCATGGTTCTACTTTTGGCGGCAACCCGCTGGCCTGCGCGGCTGGACTTGCAGTGATCGAAACTATCGAGAAAGAAGGCTTGCTGAACAATGCAAAAACCCAGGGCGAGTATTTACTCACGCAACTCAAAGCCCAACTCGACAGCATCGAAGGCGTTAGCGACATTCGCGGTAAAGGCTTGATGATTGGTATTGAACTCGATCGCCCATGCAGCGAACTGGTGACACAGGCATTACAGCAGGGCCTGCTTTTCAGCGTGCAAGCAAACAACACCATCCGTCTGTTACCACCGCTCATTTTTAACCAGCAGCAATGCGATACGGTTGTTAAAATCGTCAGCGCACTGGTGATCAATCACCTGCAACAACAGGCTGCCTGAAAGAGACTTTACGCGTGCGACATTTTCTCACCCTGACAGATTTATCGTCTTCCGAATTCAAGGCCTTGTTGCAACGCGCAATTGAACTCAAGGCGATGCGTCGCTCGGGAGAAATTTACGAACCGCTAAAAAATAAAGTGCTGGCGATGGTGTTTGAAAAATCATCCACCCGCACCCGCGCCTCTTTCGAAGCGGGCATGGCGCATTTTGGTGGTCATGCCTTGTTTCTTTCGCCGCGCGATACCCAGCTCGGTCGCGGCGAACCCATCGAAGACAGTGCGCGCGTGCTCTCCAGCATGGCCGACTGCATCATGGTGCGTACTTTTGAACACGAAAAAATCGAAACCTTTGCTGCGCATTCAAGCGTACCGGTCATCAACGGTCTGACCGATGAAGTGCATCCCTGCCAGTTGCTCGCTGATATGCAGACCTGGCTGGAACACCGCGGTGACATTCAGGGCCGAACTGTCACCTGGGTGGGTGATGGCAACAACATGTGTCATTCCTATATGCACGCGGCAAAGCTGCTCGATTTCAAACTCAATATTGCCTGTCCTGAAGGCTATGCTCCGCAAAAGAAATTCCTGCATGAAGCCAGTAACCATATCGAACTGTTCGCCGAACCCGTCAGCGCCTGCAAAAATTCCGACCTCATTGTCACCGATGTCTGGGCCAGCATGGGCCAGGAAGACGAACAGGACAAACGCAGCAGTATCTTCGCACCGTATCAGGTTGATAAAGTATTAATGCAGGCTGCACACAAGGATGCGCTGTTCATGCACTGCCTGCCAGCACATCGTGGTGAAGAAGTCAGTGCAGACGTCATTGATGGTGAACAAAGTGTCGTTTGGGATGAAGCAGAAAATCGACTGCATGCACAAAAAGCACTGCTTGAGTTTTTGCTGGTTAACTGAGCCAGATAAGGTGCTTGCAGAACCAGCCAACACTAAGTCTCAGCTCTGTCCCACACGATGGTTACCCGATATCGCCTTATGTCTTTGCGTGCTGTTATGCTCGACAACCGCTCTGCACGCCGAAACCCCATCCTGCACCTCAGTCAATAATGCCAGCACGGCTCTACCTGATTCCGCAGACACCGATCAGGGTAAAATTAAAATCAGCGCGGACAGCACGCGCACAAGCTCGAGTAGCAATTCTATTTTTCAGGGTAATGTTGTCATCGAGCAGCACCACCGTCGTATTCAGACTGACTACGCGGAATATAATGACAAGCAACAGAAAATAAGTCTGAAAGGCCATGTACAGTTCAACGATGACAGCATAAAGCTGACTGCAGAAGCTGGCCAGGTCAATATGGAAAACAATAATGGCGCCTTTAATACAGTTGATTTCAACCTGGAAAAAGGCGGGCTGCGCGGCCATGCACAAAATATTGCTACCAGCAAGGGTGAATTCAGCGAACTACATCAGGCCTATATCACCAGCTGCCCTGTTGGTGATAACAGCTGGCAACTCGATGCTAGCAAAATTAAATTAAATTACAAAGAAGAATACGGCACTGCCAACAATGTCGTATTACGTTTTAAAGGTGTACCGTTTTTTTACACTCCTTATATCGAGTTTCCGACTGGCAACCGTCGGCGCAGCGGCCTGCTGATCCCCGGCTTCAGTGATTCATCGAGCCGAGGATTTGAATTCACGGTGCCCTGGTACTGGAATATCGCGCCCAACCAGGACGCGATTATCGCACCGCACTATATGAATCGACGCGGCAATCAGCTTGATACCCAGTACCGGTTTTTAACAGAGTCCAGCAAAGGCCAGTTTAATGTTGCCTATCTGAACAAAGACAAGATCACTGATGAAAAACGCTATCAGCTAAGTTTTCGTGAACACAGCGATATCGCTACTGGACTCAAACTGGATGTCGATGTGCAGGATGTTTCAGATACCGCTTATTTCAACGACTTCAGCACTAATATAGCTAACACCAGCTCTACTAATTTGAATCGCAGCGCCAATCTGGCATATACGCATAACGGCTGGAATGCTGATTTGTTTGCGCAGACCTTTGAAACAGTCGACCCCACTATTGCGATTGCAGACCGGCCCTATCGCACCCTGCCGAAACTCAGCCTGAATGGTTCTCAGAACATTGGCAATAGTCCCTTTGTTTTCAGTTTAAACAGTGAATGGGTAAATTTCGAACACGAAGATAACACCCGCACCACCGGTTCACGCGCCATATTAAAACCCGGATTGTCGTTGCCCCTGCAAGGTAGCTACTGGTTTGCAACCCCTGCGGTCAGCTATAGTGTGACCGATTACAATGTAAAAGATGGTAGCGGAAACGCACTGCCACTGGAGCAGCGCAGGCTTACCAGTCAAAGTCTGGATGCCGGTCTGTTTTTTGAGCGCCCACTGGATAACGGTTTGCTGCAAACACTTGAACCCAGAATTTACTATTTAAAAGTCCCTTACGTAAACCAGAGCAATTTGCCGTTGTTCGACACCAGCATACCCGATTTTAGTCTTGCACAGTTTTTTCGCGATAATCGTTTCAATGGCGGCGACCGCATCGGTGATGCTGATCAGGTGACCCTGGCCTTAACCTCGCGTTTTCTCAACCCTGACACCGGGAATGAATTAGTGCATGCCAGTCTGGGCCAGATCTTCTATTTTAAAGACCGCCGCGTCACCTTGACCGGCATCAATGAAACCCGTTCCGGCTCGGCTTCGATCGCCGAAGTTAGTGCAAACTGGCTACACTGGCGCAGCATGGCTAATATACAATGGGACGGCGTCACTCGCCGCAGCCAGAAACAAAACTTTTTCGTGCACTATCAGTCAGACGAACACTATACGAAAAGCACGCGGATATTTAATATCGGCTACCGAATGCTTAATGATGGCACCGTGAGCAGCAGCAATATTGAGCAGAGCGACATCTCCTTTATTACCCCGATCAGCAGAGACTATGCCCTGTTTGCTCGCTGGAACTACTCGATCCAGGACAAGCAGGATATCGACGTTATCGGTGGGCTGTCTTACGATAGCTGCTGCTGGTCAGTTCAATTGCTTGCACAACGACGTCTCAATAGCGTTACTGCAACAACAAAATACGATAATACAATCATGGTTCAACTCGTTCTAAAAGGGCTGGGCAGTGTTTCAGGCAACAGCGTAAGCACAACACTGTTACAGGCCATACCCGGTTATACAGAGGATTAATTATTCAATGAATATGTTTTTAAAATCAGTCACACCAATACTCGTATCCAGCCTGCTGCTGATATCGGGCTTTCAGATCGCCAATGCCGCCACCGAACTCGACGGCATTGCTGTTGTGGTCAACGATGATGTAATCACTCTGCGCGAACTGGAGAATCGTGTTCACGACTACGCTATTCAATTACGTGTCGACACCAGTAATGCTCAGGATATGGCGGCATTAAAAAAACAGGTCATGGAGCGCATGATCGAGAACCGGATTCAACTACAGATGGCCGCCAAACTTGGCATCAAGATTGACGATGTCGATCTCAATCGAATGCTGGTTGCGCTGGCAGAATCCAACAAATTAACGCTTGATCAGATGCGCGACCGCATTACAGCGGAAGGCCTGGATTTTACGCGTTTCCGTGAACAGACTCGTGAAGAGCTGATAATAAAACAGCTCGAACAAAGAGAAGTCGCAGACAGAGTAACCGTTTCTGACCAGGAAATTAAACAATACATTGCAAACAATAACGACAATGTCAGGAACCTGCGCTATCACATCAGGCACATTCTGATTGCTACACCACAGAACGCGAAGCCTGATGACATCACTAAAGCACTGCAAAAAGCCGACCGCATCTACCAGGCTTTACAAAAAGGTGAAAAATTCAGCGATGCCGCAATGAAAGACTCCAGCGGCCGCTATGCACTCAAAGGCGGCGACCTGGGCTGGCACCCTGCATCCGAACTTCCCGTCGCCTTTGTCGACACATTGCGTGACATGAAAAAAGGTGAAATCAGCAAACCTATTCGCAGCGCCAGTGGTTTCCACATTATTCAGCTTGTAGATAGTTCAAACACTACACAGATGGTTGAGCAAAATCACTCACGCCATATCCTGATTCGAACCAGCCCTGAACTTGATGATGATGGCGCGCGTGAGCTGCTCAGCAAGTTAAGAACAGAAATCGAGAACGGTGCGGATTTCGCCAAATTGGCAAAAAAATATTCACAGGATCCCGGCTCAAAAAACAAGGGTGGTGATCTTGGCTGGGCCAGTCCGGGCGCTTATGTCCAGTCTTTTGAAAATGTGATCGACGGTTTAAAACCCGGCGAAATATCAGAACCCTTTCGCAGCCAGTATGGCTGGCACATTGTGCAATTACTTGCACGCCGCGAACAAAAACAAACCCCCGCGACACTTGAAGCACAGGCGCGCAACGAAGTTAGAAAACGCAAAATTGACGAAGAGTTACGCCTCTGGTTACGACGCATACGCGACGAAGCCTTTGTTCAAATCATGGACCCCGATCTTGCACCGTCGACTACACCGTCGAATGGATAATTCTTTTTCGGCAGCGTCAGCTTGAACATGTTCGACCACCCGCCTTTGATCGCGCTGACACCTGGCGAACCGGCAGGTATTGGCCCGGACATCACACTCGCGCTTGCCAGCAAACAAACAACCTGCAGACTGGTTGCCATTGCGGATCCCGAGATGCTGCAGCAACGCGCACGCAGGCTGGGACTGAATATCAACATTCGCACAGTCGCCTCTGTTGATGCCTGCGCAAAACAACCACAACCGGGCACACTTGATGTACTGCCTGTGAGCCTGGGTTCTGACTGCATACCAGGAATACTCAACAAAGCCAATGCCGCTTATGTTTTGCAGTGTTTAAAAACCGCTGCCGAGCTTTGTCTTAAAAACGATCTTGCTGCCATGGTCACCGGACCGGTACACAAAGGCATTATTAACGATGCAGGTATCGACTTTACCGGTCATACCGAGTATCTCGCCCAGTTGAGCAACAGCAAACCTGTGATGATGCTGGCGACCAGCACACTGCGGGTCGCGCTGGTGACAACGCACTTACCTTTACGCGATGTCAGCGATGCCATTCAGCCCGATGGACTGAACTATTGCATTGAAACGCTACACCATTTTTTACAAACTAATTGCCATATTGCTGAGCCTGAAATTCTGGTCTGCGGCTTAAACCCGCACGCGGGTGAAGGCGGCCATCTGGGACGCGAAGAAATCGATATCATTCAGCCGGTAATTGAAAACTGTGTCAAAGAAGGAATGGATATTATTGGTCCTTTGCCAGCCGACACCCTGTTTACCGAAAAGTATCTCAGCACTGCAGATGCAGTACTCGCGATGTATCACGATCAGGGTTTACCCGTGCTCAAATACAGCGGCTTTGGCAAAGCTGTCAACATAACTTTAGGCCTGCCCTTTATCAGAACATCGGTAGACCACGGCACGGCACTTGAACTAGCAGGCACAGGCAAGGCCAGCAGTGATAGCCTCTACGAGGCAATTAAAATGGCAATAGAATTGGGCAAATGATGAAGATTATAATTTTTCATTATTCATTATTCATTATTCATTGCTTTTAACATGCAGCATTACGCAAAAAAACGTTTTGGTCAGAATTTTCTGGTCGATCAAAATATCATTCAACGCATCGTCAACAGCATCAATCCACAACGCGGTGAACGCCTGATCGAAATCGGCCCCGGCCTGGGTGCGATGACCAAACCATTGTTGAAAATCGTATCTGAAATGGATGCGATTGAACTTGATCGCGATGTCATACCCGAGCTGGAAAAAAATTGCGTCGACATCGGACAGTTGCGTATTCATTCTTGCGATGTACTCAAATTCGATTTTGCTGAATTTTTTGCGCGCGATCCCGCTGGACAAAAATTACGCATTGTCGGTAATTTGCCTTACAACATTTCTACCGTGGTGTTATTTCACTGCCTGCGCTATCGAGACGTAATTCAGGACATGCACTTTATGTTACAAAAAGAAGTGGTGGAAAGAATAGCAGCCAGTCCCCAGGAACACGCCACCTATGGCAGACTCTCGGTGATGATGCAAACCTGGTTCGAAGTCAGCCCGTTATTCACAGTCTCGGCACAGTGCTTTCGCCCGATCCCCAAAGTCGAATCCGCCATTTTGCGTTTGAAGCCTTGTGATACCTGGTCAGCACACATTGTCGATCCGGAAGCGTACGAACATATGGTCAAACTGGCTTTTGCCACGCGTCGCAAGACACTGAAAAACAACCTTAAATCATTGTGCGGCAGCGAACAGCTGCTGGCCGCCGGGATCCAGCCTGCACAGCGCGCGGAAGAGCTCGCGGTCGGAGACTTTGTCAGATTACATGCGTGTATTACAGGCGGGTAATGCTTGAATGCCATTCATCGGCGATATTTCTATATCGCGATGCGGCAGTGATATACTTTAAGCCTACTCTTATGAGAGCACGTGATGCCTGACAATATCCACAATATTGATGTTTCTGTAAAACCTGCTTACATTCCAGAGCAGTCGGACCCGCACAATGGCCACTATGTGTTTTCTTACACTGTGACCATTATGAACACAGGCGAGGTTCCGGCTACACTGCTGACACGGCACTGGATTATCACTGACGGTGACGGCCAGGTACAGGAAGTCAAAGGAGATGGCGTTATCGGTGAGCAGCCCTACCTCAAGCCCGGTGAAGGTTTTCAGTACACCTCGGGCACATTTATGAATACGCCTGTGGGTACGATGCAGGGCAGTTATCAAATGCTGGCTGACGATGGCGAAACCTTTGATGCCATCATTCCTTCTTTCCGGCTTTCGATTCCCAATATTCTTCACTGATCTCCCGGGCCATGGCGCTGAAGCACAGTTACACCCTGCTCGCGCCAGTCTATGACGCGCTGGTCTCTGCGCCGCTGGATAGCTGGCGGCAAAAAAGCCTGGCGCGGATAGGCGACACGCAAGACAAGCAGATTCTTATCAACGGTATCGGTAGCGGTCTCGACATCCCCTATCTACCGCGTGATGCCCGCCTGGTCGGCAGCGATATCACACCCGCGATGCTGGCGCGTGCCGAAAAACGCGCAGCCGAGCACGATTGCATGATCGAACTGGTCTGTGCCGATAGCCAGAAACTGCCTTTTGAAAGCAACCATTTTGATATTGTCATCATGCACCTGATTCTCGCGGTGGTGCCTGATTCGATACGCGCGCTACAGGAAGCCACTCGTGTGCTCAAACCCGGCGGACGCATTTACATCTATGACAAATTTCTGCGGCCTGGTGAACGTGCTCTGATGCGACGCCTGCTCAACACGGTGCTTCGTCACATCGCCACCCGCACCGATGTGGTGTTTGAATCTGTGCTCGCACACTGCCCTGAGCTGGAGCTGGTGACTGACCAGCCAGCACTTGCCCAGGGCTGGTTCAGACTGATAGAGTTGAGTAAAAATTAATCATTGGTCACGCGGCTCACCACCCGTCCATCAAGACCAGAGGAAGAGTAATGGCGATTTATGCCGTCGGTGACATTCAGGGTTGTTACGACGAATTTCTACAGCTACTCGATAAAATCCATTTCAACGCCGATCATGACCAGCTCTGGCTGACGGGTGACGTAGTCAATCGCGGGCCTAAATCACTTGCGACTCTACGCCGGGTTTACGCCATGCGCGACAATATCAAGCTGGTTCTGGGCAACCACGACCTGCATCTGCTTGCCATCGCCTATCATTACAAACAACAGGGCAAACATGACACCCTTGAAGACATCCTCGAAAACAAGGACGGCGCAGAACTTCTCGACTGGTTGCGCCACCAGCCCCTGATCCATTTCGACGCACAATTAGATCTGTGCATGGTACACGCCGGCATACACCCTCAGTGGACGCTGGATCAGGCCACAGCACTGGCCGCTGAAGTCGAGCAGATATTACAAAGCGATAAACACCTCGAGTTTTATCAGCATATGTATGGCGACAAACCAGCGCAGTGGCGCGAAAACCAAAGCGGCTGGTCACGGATTCGCTTTATCACCAATATGTTCACTCGCATGCGCTATTTGACCGCTGATGGCCGGGCATCGATGAGCGCCAAGGGGCCGCCCGGATCGCAGCCACCAGACTATTCACCCTGGTATGAACTGCCGCGTGCGAGCTCTGGCACGGGGATTATTTTTGGTCACTGGTCGACCCTGCCGATGACAGCTGACTACCAGAAGTATAATGTTTACCCAATTGACAGCGGCTGCCTCTGGGGTGGTCAATTAACCGCGCTGCGGTTAGATACGCAAGTGTTTGAATGGATTCGACTTAGCTGCCAGCAGAACCAGGATCCACTAAAGCATCTGTGACAAAAAAAAAGCCAGATATAGGAATCTGGCTTTAAACCGAAGGGAATGTACTACGCATACTGTGACGCGTCACATCCACTCAAGTTCAATATTCAAATAATTTTTTCATATTTTTTAAAGCTGCAGCGCCAGGCGTTTTTATCGTCTATTTCTGAAAAACTTTGCTCAGATAATGACCACTCGCTCAGGTCTAGTTCTGGAAACCATGCATCACCCTCGAACTCCGCCTCAACCACGGTAAGGTAAACACGCTGCGCCCGCGGCAGTACCAGCTGATAGATCGTACTACCGCCAATCACCATGACTTCCTCGGCCGAGCCCGCCAATTGCAGGGCCTGATCAAAATCACGAGCGACATCGACATTTTCTGGCTGGAAATCAGCATCTCGCGAAAGCACAATATTTTGTCTTCCGGGCAGAGGGCGTCCAATCGACAAAAAGGTCTTACGCCCCATCACCACTGGTTTACCCATGGTGACCGATTTAAAATGCGCAAAATCCACCGGCAGATGCCAGGGCAACTGGTTGTTATTGCCGATCAGGCGGTTGCGGTCCATGGCTGCAATCAGCGAAATAATCATGAATGTGTTTGTAAATTCCCGGGTTAGCCGCAACGTAAGCAAAAACCGCCAAAGGAAATTGTTATCTCAATCTTTTGCGAATTTTGCGTTTTTCGCGGCAAAAAATATTTGTAACCTTTCGCTATACAGAGAAAGGATACGCGATGGGTTCGTGATACTGGTACCCCGATACTTCGAAATCGTCCAGCGTTACCCAGGTTTCAATATCTTCCAGTGACTTGATGTCCGGGTTGATATGCAGCTGCGGAGACGGATAGGGTTCGCGCTTTAACTGGACATCACGCATCAGTTCAAGCTGATCTTCATAAATATGTGCATTCACAATCTTGTGATACGCAAGACCGGGTTGATGACCTGTAATCTGCGCCATTAACTTAAGGAGTGTAAAAACCTGCAACTGGTTGAAGTTCTGGCCTAGCGGAACGTCACAGGAGCGCTGATAGGATGTTAAATACAGCGTATCGCCCAGCAATGAGAAAGTATGTGTGTGCATGCAGGGCCGCAGACATCCCATGTGGAATTCGCCCGGATTATAAAAGCTGAGAATTTCCCCTCTATCGTCCACACCGTTTGAAAGATTGACGACAATTTTCTTTAGTTGATCAACTGATCCACCATCAGGTTTTTGCCAGCTACGACCCTGAACACCGTAGACGCGCCCCATGTCATCCTGGCCTTTTCTGTACGGATTGTTCAACCAGGCTTCATTTTCGTTGGCATTCGCATCCCATGTTTTAGTGCCAAGTTCCCGAAAATCTGCAGCACTGCTGTAACCACGCAGATAACCAATCAATTCTGCGATCGCCGATTTCCAGTAACTTTTACGTGTCGTCACCAATGGAAATTCGTTCGCCGCCACATTGTATGTCAGGTCGGCATTGATCGCCGTGAGACAACGCTTACCGGTCCGTTTATTCTCGACCCAGTGACCCTCGTTGATGATGCGTCTGCACAGGTCCAGATATTGTTTCATGCTTTACTGGTTTCTGTTTTATTAGACGACTTCATAGCCAGCCAGAAAATGACAATGCCAAAAATTATCATCGGAATCGATAACAACTGGCCCATGGTGAGCCAGTGAAACGCGATAAAACCAAGCTGTTCATCGGGGGTGCGAAAAAATTCGGTGGTAAATCGGAAACAGCCATAACAGAACATAAACACCGCTGTCACTGCCATCCGCGGCCGGGGCTTGCTCGAATACCACCACATAATTATAAACAACAGCAAACCATTAGTGAGCGCCTGATAAAGCGAGGAAGGATGTCGTGGAATGTGGTCACCATAATCAAACGCCCATGGCATGACATGAACCATCGGTCGACCCCACAGTTCATGGTTGATAAAGTTTCCAATACGCCCTGCCCCAAGACCAATCGGTACCATCGGCGCAATAAAATCCGATACTTGAAAGTAAGTGAACCCGTATTTTCGCGCGAAAACATAAAATGCCGCGGCTACGCCCAGCAAACCGCCATGAAATGACATGCCTCCCTGCCAGATGTAAAAGATTGACATCGGCTTTGCCAGAAACACCGGGAAGTCATAAAACAGGACGTAACCTATTCGTCCACCCAGTATCACCCCGATCGCACCGTAAAAAATCAGGTCTTCAACCTGCTGTCGACTCCAGCCAATATCGGGTCTCGCGGCGCGTTTTATCCCCAACCACCAGGCGCCGACAAAACCAACCAGGTACATCAAACCGTACCAGTGAATTTTAAGAGGACCCAGTGAAAGGGCGATGGGATCAATATTGGGGTATGCAATCATGCGACGAATACTAGCAAACTTTATAAACAAATAATTCAGTAATAGCGTCTGTCAGTGTATCTGTATCAAATCATTGTCACAGGCTATATGAGTGACACATGAGCGAAACATTCAGACAAAAAAATACCCGGTCATTTCTGACCGGGTATCGTTTTTAACTAAAGCTGGCGGTGTCCTACTCTCACATGGGGAGGCCCCACACTACCATCGGCGCTAAGCAGTTTCACTTCTGAGTTCGAGATGGGATCA
>CAYRNH010000046.1:0-5656 GCA_964425515.1 uncultured Thiotrichaceae bacterium
CCCGAACTCCACAAATTATTACCCAATACTTAGACTGGCGTGTTTGTATGCTGAATGTCCGATGAGCAGTCTTTTCTGAATTTTTAATAATTTTTTTCATGTATGAATTCGATGAGGCTGTATTGTTGTCAGATGGAATTGTGATGATGAGTAGTGGATCTGCAGCTACGATTGGTGAGGCGCTGACCTGCCCAGGCCGAGCTACCGCAAATCGGGACATTTTTCCGGCAGACCTGGCGCTGTATAGCTCCGTGCCTGTGGGTATGCCTTCAACCAGTCGACGAGCAACAGGTGATGCAGCTTATTCGGCGAGACGAGGCGGCGTACTGTGCCCTCTTTGCGACCTTCCATTCACGATCTTGCAGGTCATTTCCGATGTCTATAACCACCGCATCGCTAGCGCTTCATATTTGCATTGAACTTGACTCAGTTCCAATCCATCCATCATTGATCATGCATCACGATATGCCTTAAAGGCATAAAAGCTGTCACCTGGAATCAATCGGAAGACTTCGACATTCCCGTAGCCCGCTTCGTTGAGTTGACGCTGCATCTGCTCGACACTTGGTAGCCTTCCTCCAGTCTCGGTAGCCGCCCCCCAAAGGTTCAGAACCTCGATACCCAGGTTTCCCCCCTGGCAACACGTGGTAAGCAACAGAAACCCATCGGGTTTTATGAGTCCTTTGATGTGGGCCAACAAGGCAACTCGTTCGTCGAAAGGAAAGTAATAGATATTGTTGTACAGCGTAACGATGTCGAACTCGGGTGCAGGAGTTTTGTCACGAATATCACAAACTTCTATCTTAACCCGCTCCTCCAGGCCCCACTGCCGGATATTCGAGCGCGCGATATTAGCGACAATCGGTTGCAGTTCAATCCCAATGGCATGCAACGAAGGATTTCTAGTTGCTGCATAGCGTATGTAGCAGGCCGACCCGCAACCGATCTCCAGCAGTCGGGCCACACCGGAGTCTGGGAATGCCCGGTCGATAGCTTCGTTCTGGAACACCTCGAGCGCCCTTGAAGAACGAGCAGTGAGTTCACCGTTCTGGTCGTCGAGCTGCCAGAGTTCGCCGGACCGCAATCGTGCTGGGGTACCGAGGATCAATTTGTAATGGAGCGTTGCAACCTCCTGGGCGAGCGCCAGGGTGGCATCGTTTTCCGGCTGGGACATCTGTCTGGCCAGCCCTTTCAGGGAATACTTTTGATTGCTCAGGTCCAGGAAACCCAGGCGAACCCCAAGCTGCAACCAGGCATCCAGGGCTTCACACGTTTTGGTATCCTGGCAATAGGTCTTCGACAATTCGTCGAATGTTAAAGCCTGTCCGGCCAAAGCATCGAGCAAGCCGCAATTCTTTGCCGCAGCGATGTATGAAATCTTGTAAAAAGGCTTGAACAGCGCGTTCATCCGGATGGCTGGCCCGAACTGGCGATTCCTGATCAATTTCAGAAATGGTGTCAACAACATCATTATTTTTTTTCGCTCTGCCGAAGCTGGGGCCGGTCTTCCCCCTGGGTTACCAGTACCAGCGTATCTTCGGTCGCTGTCTCATGATGTGAATCACCTGGTTCGACAAAATAACAGCCGCCAGCTGAAATACTAACGATGCTGTCCTGCTCAGTTACGACCTCCATCCGACCCTCGAGCACCATTACCTGGACCCAGGATAGCTTTTCCTTCAGGTGATCACTCATCAACTTCTTCTATTGGGAGTCTATAGCGAACGATGGCTAACATGTGAATTCCCTCCAAGTACATATCTCAGTACGAACCAGTGAACAGGTAAAAATTTATCGCTGTGGATGTATTGCGCGTCTCGTATGCCTGCCCAATCAGATAAGCCCGGCCTTGTCCAGGCCAAAGCGCTTGTCGTATACACCGGGCGTGGTGTGGAAAGCCACGTTGACGCGATTCCAGGCGTTGATGACCATGACACGGAAGGTGAGCGCCGAGAGTTTCTTCTCGCTGAACTGCTCGCGCATCTCGGCATAGAGTTCATCTGCAATGCCGGTCGGCGCTATCTGGGTCAGCGCCTCGGTCCATGCCAGCGCGGCACGTTCTTTGGGCGTAAATAGCGGTGACTCACGCCAGATTGCTACATGGTGCAGGCGCAGTTCGCGCTCGCCATGTAACTTGGCCTCCTTAACGTGCATGTCCAGGCAGAAGGCACAGCCATTCATTTGCGAGGCACGGATATCAACCAGGTGTGACAGGCCTGGTTCAATCTGACCGCTGTCGGCGATCGCCATGCTGAAATCCTGGAGCTTCTTGAATAGCTCAGGCGTGTGTTCGTTGACATTCAGGCGTGGTTGGCTGTTGATGTGATTCATGATTGTTCTCACAGGTTTGAATGATTGAAATGATGTGCTGATGTCATGACTGACTTTCATACTGACAAGACGACCCGGTTATACAAATTGTGACATCAACGCCGAAGGAATTTCATTTTCACGCTTCCGCACGCTTGCAATTTATTTCTATCAATCAGCGCTGCGGATGCGGCCCAGCGCGTCCCGCACGCCCTGCAGCTTATCGGGATTACGCTGGATATAAAGCGCGCCGATGCGGTTTGGCTCGGTCACAGAGGGCGCCAGCGCGACGGTCTGCACCAGTTGCCCGGTCGTGTCGTCGAAAATCAGACAGCCTGGCATACCATTAATGCGTGCCGATTCCAGGCGCCAGCCGCGGCTGCCTCGCAGACTGGCAAATCCGATCAAGGCCTTGGCAATCAGCGCACCGCCTTGTAGCGGACGCGGCACTGCACTGACTTTTCCTCCGCCGTCGGCCAGCATTACAGCGTCTTCTGCCAGTACTCTGGCGAGGGCATCCACATCGAAATTGCGCACCGCCTCGCTGAATGCACTGAACAGGCGTTCGCGTTCTTCCTCTTCCACTTCGTGACGTGCGTAGTCAGCCTTCACATAATTGCGCGCGCGGCTGGCCAACTGGCGGCAGGCCGCCGGGCTGCGCTCCAGGCGTAGTCCGATCTCCTTGAAGTCCATGTCAAACACATCGTGCAACAGGAAGGCCGCACGCTCCAGCGGCGACAAACGCTCCAGCGCGAGCATGAAAGCCAGAGATACATCCTGCGCGAACTCGGTATGCTGTTCCGGGCCGGGCAGCCCGTTGTCTGCTTCGTCCAGCATCGGTTCTGGCAGCCAGACGCCGACATAGTGTTCGCGTTTTGCGGCAGCCGAGCCCAGCTTGTCCAGGCACAGGTTGGTCACGATGCGCGAGAGGTAGGCGCCGGCATTTTGCACAGTGCATTCGTCCACCTGGGCCCAGCGCAGCCAGGCCTCTTGCACGATGTCGTTGGCATCGGCGAGTGAACCGAGCATGCGGTAGGCCAGTGCGCGCAGGTTGCGCGCATATTCACGATCATAGCGCAGGGCGCGTTCAGCAAGAGCTGTCATGATGGTTGTGTTCCTCTGGGCGATAAAGTGGATAACCATATACTCCAGACGGGTCAGGCCGGCTGTTTGTGACATGCGGCGACGCCCGAAAACGAAAAAACCACAGCCACGAAACCCTTGCGGACGAAACGTTCGGAGAATTAGCCACCCTGTGTATCAATACTTTTCTGTTGGCTGATTATCATACTCATTTGTCCGTTTCCCACAGACCAATCAGAAAAATCATTTTCACTTAAGTAAATAAATACATCCTGTGGACGTATGCCTGCATTGTTCCTGAGGTTCTCCGTTATACCGACAAAAAGATTTTGTTTCATGGCATCACTTCGACCGCGGCGCAAGGTGATTTGTACGACGACCAGTCCACTGGAACGACTAACACCCAGGAAATTCCTGTCGAAGAAAAAGTCTTCCAGTTTGTACTCTGACATTAACTGAAAAAAATCATCCTGGGGGATTCCGATATTATCTACCATCGCCTGATGCACACCTTTTGCAATGGCGTGCTTTTGTTCAATGGATATCCCTGCTTTCACGGACACACGAGTAAAGGGCATAATACCTCCTGGGGTTGTGGTGACTGAATAGAATCGAATTTATGCGTCGCTTGCGGTTAGCCGAAGGGTACCCACCAAAAAGACCAGGGCGAAGATGGACATCGCGACACTATATTCAAGCACTCTGGCAATGCTGTCGGCGATGGCGATGCCGCCCAGCATCGTACCCAGACCAATTCCGAAATAGATTGCCGACGAATTCATGGCCACGACAAGCGAGGCCTCGTGTGGTGCGGCCGCTATGAGCCGATGTTGTTGCGCCGGTGTTTGAGACCAGCTACTTAAGCCCCATACCAGCATCAACACACCTACCAGTAGCGGTAATGAGGTTTGCGCCACCGTCAGCCAGTCAAAAGCGGCGACACCACTGATCATGAGGACGTAAGCGATAACCAGAACCCATTCCGCACCCCAGTGGTCGGTGCCATACCCGGAAAAGATATTGCCCAGCACGGCGCCCACACCATATAGAAAGAGCATGACAGCGATGTTTGATTTCGGGATCGCCAGCGTGTGTAACATGGGCACGGTATACGCAAAGGGTATGCAACAAGCCGCCATCCCCACCAGCGTCAAGGGCAAGATGATCACGACATGCGGATGCTTGAGCACGGAGAGCCTTGTGCCTAATGAAACCCGTGCACCGCCGGACATCTTTGGCATAACCAGGAACACACACAACGCTGCGAAAAATGCCAGTGCCGCGGCCATGCCCAGCGCAGAACGCCAGCCAAGCAAATTACTGACAAGATTACCCAGCGGTACCCCAAACGCCGTCGCGATGGTCAATCCACCAATGACAATGGCCAGTGCCCGCGCCCGCAGCTCGGGTCGTACCAGGGCTGCACTGACAGCACCGGCATTGGGTGTATAGGCCGCCGAGGCAGTAGCGGCGAAAATCCGTGCCACAATCAGCGCCGGCAAGGTTGGTGCTAATGCCGAGCAAATATTGGCAATACCCAGAAACAGCAGCGCAGTCACCAGCAGCACTCGGCGTGGGACATGTGCCGTTAACGTCGCAATGACCGGCGCCAGCACCGCATACGTCAGCGCGAAAACAGAAAATGATTGCCCGGCTGCAGCAGCAGAAACCTTCAGACTCTGGGCCATGGCTGGTAAGAATCCGGAAACCATAAACGCGTCTGTGCCTATTGCAAATGTACCCAGCGCCAGAAAAAATGTTGACGAAAGCCCCCGCGATTGATGGATGACTTGCTCAGTATTTATCGGTACGCTTATTGTTCTTTCTCCATTTGACATCCTATTAACCTCTCGATTCTTTTTTATTTACAGGCCTTGTACTTTAGGTGTGGCGTGATTGCATTAGCATATTGTTCAGAGTCCACACGGGACTGATATCTACAAGACGAAAGTGGTGGTTGTTTTGTGACATGGAAATCACTCCTATGTACTAGCGATGAAGGGTGTTGTGGAACTGATGTATTAGGTTATTGAATTGCGGGAAGGCGCCAGTGATTTGCGGCGCATATTGATTATGTGCTTATTAATCCGGTGAAGTGCCAGAGGATGTGCTGACAACGGAAGCGCATCATGCTTATGTTGTGGTATAGCGATGCGCTTCGTACCTCAGCACATCCTGTATTCCGAAGATTGTAGGGCGCAATAAACACAGTGCATTGCGCCGTATATTAAATGACAAGTATTACTCATGCTCAGAAGTATGG
>CAYRNH010000046.1:5756-13834 GCA_964425515.1 uncultured Thiotrichaceae bacterium
CAGTGCATTGCGCCGTATATTAAATGACAAGTATTACTCATGCTCAGAAGTATGGAAACATCAACGGCACAATATTTAAACAGTCGTAGGTCAGATTAGCGTCAGCGTAATCTGACGCATGTGAATTCCGGTTTAGCTCCGTAACTAAAACGCTTAACCGAGGTTGGGCAGTAACGTAAGTCCCCATCCGGCGGATTACGCTGCGCTAATCCTCCCTACGAAAAGAGATCTCGGCAAAATATCTATTTTCAGAAATAGGTTTCCAACCGCACAAACGCCTGGTTCACTTTGGCGAGATAAAGTCCGCTGCCAGTTACCGTTTCCAGTCCACCAAATTCCGAACCGCGACCACCGCTGACAAAACGCAGCCCTGCTTTTAAATTGGTGTCATTGCCCAGTGAGCGATCCAGTTGTAAATCGCACAGGCTGCTGTGGTCCTGTAAATTAAAAATAATTGTCGGCAACAATTGCAGCAACGGTGTCCATTCCCAGGTGACGCCAGTGGCGAGGTAATCGCGGCCGCTGACAAACTGTTGACCGCGTTGCAACCGCAATAACAAGTCGCTGTTTAAATCCGCCAGCGAATAATTTTTTTCCGACTCACCAAAACCGTTGTGGTAAATCTCGGCAAACACTGTGATGTTGCGCGACATGAGTGTACCGGCCTGTGAAATATTCATTAACGCCGACGTGCGTGTGGCGTGGCTTTCCAGATACGTGGGTATGACCTCGAGATTCCAGGCCGCGCCACCTAATGCGCCGCTGACGCTAATACCAAGCACACTGTCGGCACGATCTTGCGCCAGTAAAAAATTCCACTGCAGGGTTTCACCAATGAGGTTGGCGAACATGGCATTGGTCGGTTTGCTGGCATCCGGATCTGAGCTATTGCGTTGTTTATGCGGCACGCTCACCCATTGAATATCGGAGCCATCCTGCATCAACCATTGCGCATAAACCATATCGGTGCCACGTTTGTAAGCAGTGTCGGTGGCCACCGGTTGAAACGGGTTCACCAGATCCATGGGATGAAACACCAGGCCGTTGCCCCAGGTCAGCGCCTGTCTACCCAGTCGGATCACCAGCGCATCGCGGCTATAACTGACATTGAGCCGATCCACACGTTGATTACTTTGAGTACTGTTGTTATAGCTGATGTTACGTTCAAGATCCCAGTAACTGTTGTCCGTGTTATCTGCAACCAGAGCCGGGTAGGCGGATGCAAGTGCATTGTCGCGTTCCACCGCGCTGCCATGTCGCGCATCTAATTGCCAGGCGACCTGAAATTTCCATTGTTGAATTTGTTGATCAAGTGTCAGCCGCAATTGCCCGGCGACTTTGTTGGTGTTTTTATAATCCAGCGAAGCTTCCGGTGTTTGGGTGCCGGCGTCATAGGCAAGACCATCCAGTTTGAAACGGCCGCTGAATTCGGCGGCTCGCACCGATGAACACAGCAACAAGACGAGAAACAAAACACGCATCAGGCTGCCTGGGCCTGATCAGTTTCGATGAGGCCATCAGTGAGCACAATATGGCGACGGGTGTGGGCGATGACTTTCGGGTCGTGGGTGGCGACAATAATGGTGACATTCGACTCGCGGTTGAGTGTCGACATCATCGCCAGTAATTCATCGGAGTTTTTCGAATCCAGGTTGGCGGTGGGTTCGTCCGCCAAAACGATGGCCGGATTGCTGGCCAGTGCACGCGCCACAGCCACGCGTTGTTGCTGGCCACCGGATAACTGTCCCGGACGGCGTTCACCCAGACCATCCAGTCCCACCGCATGCAGCAATTCTGCGGAACGCGCGTGACGCGTTTTGGCATCCACTCCCTGCAATTGCAAAATAAATTCCACATTCTCGGTGACGGTCAATACCGGTATTAAATTGTAAGCCTGAAACACAAAACCGATCCGGTTCAAACGCAAATCCGCCAGTTGTTGCCGGCTTTGTTGTGCCAGTGACACACCATCGAGAATCACGTCGCCGCCACTGGGATGTTCCAGACTGCCCATGATATGCAGCAAGGTACTTTTACCGGAACCGGACGGTCCGGATATAGACACAAATTCGCCACGTTCAACATGCAGGTCGACACCGCGCAGGGCTTCCACCGTGGTTTCACCCTGGTGATATTGTTTGCTGAGTTGACGGCATTCAAGTATGGCAGTCATGATTGTCTCCTTAATTGGTGGAACGCATGGCATCAATGGCGTCGAATTTTGCGGCACGGCGTGCCGGCCACAAAGCAGTGGCTACGCCCAGCACCCAGATAACAAAAATGGTGAAAAAAAATTCATGCATATCCAGGCGCGGATAAATAATGCGTTCGATGCCGAGAAAATCCGCACCGGCTGATAAACCGCCCAGCGAAATACCGCCACTCAGGGCATGCACCGTGATATACGCAGAGACGGCGCCGAGCAGTACACCAAAACCGATAATCTGTACCGCTTCCAGCATGACTTCCAGCACCACCCAGTGCGGACGAAACCCCAGCGCCTGTAACAACCCGAATTCGCGTGTGCGTTCGAATACTGCCATTAACTGGGTATTCACCACGCCGATGGCGATGAGCACAAACATCACCAGCAACCAGACATAAATAAAGGCTTCGGTAATATCGTGAATGCCCTTGGTCATGGGTTGCAGTTCGGCCCAGTCGGCGATGTCCAGTTTTGGTGCTGCAGCTCGCAGTTGTTGCAACACCTTATCCAGTGGCGCTGTTGATTGCGTCATCAGTGCAATTTCCGAAAGCTTGCCATCGGCATGCAAAAATTGTTGCGCCGCGTTTAAACCGGTGAACAAATACGCGTCTTCCATACTGGGTTGCGCCGCATAAATGCCGATCACGCGAGCACCGCGTTCACGTAATTTTCCTTGTGCATCATTCGCCATAATCACAACACGTTTGCCGACACGGGTTTGCAAACGCTCGGCGAGATGGCGGCCGAGCAACACACCGTCATCGCTGTCACTGCTCAACATTTTTCCGTCCATGCGTGCATCACCGATAAACGACACACCGATTTCCTTTTGCGGATTAATGCCCACCAGTGTTACCGGCAAGGTTTTGTATTCACTTTGCACAATGGCCGGGCTGCGCAGGCGCGGTGCCCAGGCGGCAATCTGATTTTCGTTTAGCCGTTTCGCGAGTTGCCCGGTCGGCGCTGGAAAACTGTAGCGGATATCTGGATCATCCCGAAAACCCGGTGCATGAATCTGGGCTTCGGCCGTCATGTTTTTTAAACTGCCGGCGAGTGCGCTGTCAGCCCAGGCACGTATGAGTGAATTAAATGCCAGTATCGACCAGACACCGACAGCCACCACCGCCAGAGTAATAAAAGTGCGGCGTTTGTTGCGCCACAAATTGCGCCAGGCAAAGGGGAATAAAATCTGCAATAGTCGCATCAGGCTGTCCTCATGGCGGCGACCGGTTCCAGTCGATGCACCCGGCGGTAAGGAAAAATACCGGCGATTAAAATAAACGCCAGCATTACACCGGGCCCGGCGGACAGGCTCAATAAACTCAGCCGCGGATACAACCGGCCGGGCAAACCCCATTGTGCAAACAGGGCTTCGGCCCCCGGCATTTCCAGTCCGTAATGGCCGACCATCAACGTAATGCCACTGCCGATGGCAATGCCCAGTGCAAGACCGAGTAAAGCTAGCAAGGCCAGTTCCATCCAGATCATGGCGCCAACAGCGGATGGGCGCATACCAATGGCAAGCAACACACCGAATTCTTTGGTACGTTCCAGCACCGACATTAACAGTGTGTTGAGAATAATGAACACCACCACAATCACCAGGCTGGCGTACCACAACATGGAGGTGCTCAGGTCGAGGTGAATGGCTGCATCCAGCCCCGGTTGCAGCGCCTGCCAGCTATGCAGTTGCAAGCCGCTGCCATGCAATGCGGTACGAATCTGGGGCAGGGCGGATGTGACATCTGCCAGCGTCGGGCCGGACAACACAATCATATTCACCGCGCCATCCATGCTGAACACCGACTGGAAACGTGACAAGGGAATTTCCGAAAACTGGCGATCGATTTCCGGCGTGCCGCTGTCGAAAATACCGGTCACTTGCAACACATCAGCGGCAATGCTGCCATCACGCGCTTCACCCAGCAGTGTCACCTGGTCACCAACAGTGACACCCAGATTACGCGCCAGTGATACACCCAGCACAATAGCATTGTCATCATCGGCTTGCAGATAACGTCCCTGGCGAATGCTGTGATTCAGTCGCGAGACTTTCACTTCGCGTGGTGCATCTATACCGACCACGGCAGCACCGACACTTTTTCCACCTCGGGATAAAATGGCGAAACTCATGGCGCGCGATGCAGCGACGACATCATCAATAGCGGCGAGTTTTTTCATAATCGGCGCCGGATCGGCAATCACTTTTTTAATATCGGGATTGTCCTTGTAACCCGGCGGCTGCACCTGAGCGAAACCATCCATAATGCGCAACACGTTTTCTTTCATGCTGGCGTATGTGCCTAACTGGAACGACAACAAAAACACCATCACCATGGACGCAAAGGCAATGCTGATCACATTGAGCAAGGTGCGGCGTGGTTGTCGCCACAAATTGCGCCAGGCCAGTGCCGCCAGCATCAGTGATCAATCCCGGGATTAAACTTGCGCGGGTTACGCAAACTGGATTTGGTGAACAGGGCATCGGGTAGCGCGAGATTGAAATGGCCCTGTTTAAACTGGATGCGCGTCCATTCATTGGTTTTACCGGCTTTCTGCATCTTCATCACCACCGGGTATTCACGTCCTCCCAGTTTGTCCACCTTGCGGGTTTGCATGGATTTCACCAGTCGCATATCCTGGTCGTAATAATCTTCACCCAGCAACACGCCATCATCACGCACGCGAATAATTTGTTTGCCCCACACTGTGGCCGCTTCAGGCTTTGGCAGGGCTTCGATGACATACACCAGATGACCGTCGGATTTTTCATGACCGGTTAACTTGTGACTGTACTCGTTGAGAATATCGTTGGCCCTGGCCAGGTCGTTGTAAGAGAAGTCCGAACCCATCCAGGATTGTGCCATCATGCTGGCGGGTAGTTTTATAATCTGGTTCAACCGCGGATTAAAAATCCACATGGCATCGCCGAGCTTCAGCGTGGCATTGCCGGCATCTTTCGCCGGTTCGGTAAAACGCACCAGGCTGTCGTCATCACCGCGGGTCCAGGACAACATGCTCATGCTGCGTTCCCAGTCCGGTCGGTGTACCGTCATACTGACTTCGGTATAAGACGACTTGCCGCGCCAGTTATCGAAGGCCTGCTGGATCAGTTGTGTCGGGTCGGGATCGGCCGCCAATGTGATGCTGGGGATCAGACAGATGAGTAATAAGCAGAAACGCCAAGGCATTCGTATCCTCCTTATATCGATGTAAATGTTGTTCAGTTATCGGCGGCCATACTGCGCAATATCTGCTGCAGAAAATTGTCCGTCCAGTCACGCACAGCCAGGGTTTTATCAAACCAGTACTGCAGCATCAGCCCGTCCAGACCACCCACCAGCCAGGCCGCCACCGCATCCGCATCCACATCGGTGCGAAACTCACCACTGGTCTTGCCAGCTTCGATAAGCGCGGCCGTCATGCTGCGAAATTCCGCATACATTTTTTCCATCACCGCCCCCAGGTGTTCGCGCCCCGAACCACTGCTGGCCGCCGCCCAGAACTCCAGGGTGAGGGGAAACATCTGAATGTTCTGCTGCAACGACCCCATGATGTGCACCAGACAGGCGCTGAGTCTGGCGCCGGCACTGGTTTGCGCCGCGATCACCGCCTCACATTCCTGCATCAGTTCACCCTGAAAGGCGAGGAACGTGGCGTAGAACAAGGCTTCTTTATTCTCGAAATAACCATACACCGTGCCCTTGCTGACCCCGGCCGCCAGGGCGATATCATCCACCGAAGCTCCCTTGAAACCCTTACGGGCAAAGACTTTAGCCGCTGCCTGAGTGATTTCAATACGCCTGGTTTGTTTGTCGACGATTTTGGGTGACATGGTAGAGTTTTATAATGACTGACTAGTCGGTCATTATAAGAAGAGCGCGGGAAAATGCAATGGTTTGAAATATAAAAAAGGGGGGGGGCAAAAGTTTTCACCCGATGTTCTGGCTCAGGCTTCGGCCGTTCATCCTTCGGTTTTCCTACTTGAACGCCTTTTCATAGCTGTCTACTGGTCACTTTTAGTAAATAGCCATTTTTTACTAGTCGAGCTTATTGCATATTAGATGCTGGCTGCTTTTGAAGGACTGACACTTAGGCACTATGCAGAATGGTGCTTCTGTTCACGACGTTTCAGACATTTACTATCAATTAATCGAGCGTCTGCTGTGCGGTAGATTGAGCCACTGCCAATTGTCATGGCAAATCAAAATCAGTTTGTCAGATCAGGCTCATAAACCGTGCCTGGCACGAAACAGCGCTAAATTTTTTCAGAAAACAGGTTTTTAGCACGATGGTAGATTTACCTTTACCGCATTCGACCTGTTCGTCGTTGTTCTTCAGACGGATTCCTTTGTAAGTGGTACCGCGCTTTAGCGTGGTCGAAGTGCCTTTGATTTTAAATCTTTGATCACCTGCACATTGTCGCCGTCATTTAATTCAGAGCCGTTACTGTCTTTTACACTCATATAATAAATATTCATTGTTATAAAACTAAGGGTCTCAGGCAAGGTGGCCCATCTTACCGCTCTGGTAATCACTGATCGCCCGACGTATTTCATCTGAAGTGTTCATCACAAACGGGCCGCTGCCGACGATGGGTTCTTTGATGGGTTCGCCACAGAGTAAAAGCGCAGTAACAAGGTCAGCGCTATCGATACTGATACAGCTGCCCGCGCGTTCAAAGATGGCGACCTCGGCCGGGCCAACCAGGTCAGCGCTGGACATGCGCAGCAGGCCTTTGAGCACCACCAGTGCGGTGGTCCAGCCATCGGGTGCAGCGAGAGTGAAGGGTGTTTCGCTATTGAGATGAAGATCCAGCACATTCATCGCGGTGAAGGTTCTGGCGGGCCCTTTCATGCCTTCGAATTCGCCAGCGATGACACGTGCGGTGCCCGAGTTATCCGGCAGGCTGACAACAGGGATCTGCTCGCTCAAAATGCCCTGATAATGCGGCGCGCTCATTTTGTCTTTGGCGGGCAGGTTGACCCAGAGTTGCACCATTTCGAATTTGCCGCCACGTTTAGCGTAGTCGCGGCCGTGGAATTCTTCATGTACCAGGCCCGAGGCTGCGGTCATCCATTGCACATCACCGGGGCCGATTTTACCGCCACCGCCCGAGGAATCACGGTGTTCAACTTCGCCATCATAGACAATGGTGACGGTTTCGAAGCCGCGGTGCGGGTGTTCACCAACGCCCAGGCGCTGGTCGGTGGGCGGAAATTCGCTTGGCCCGGCATAATCCAGCATCAGGAACGGGGTCAGTACCGTGCCCAGCTGGGGATAGGCGAATAATGTTCGAACCGGAAATCCGTTGCCTACCCAGTGCCCGCCCGGGGGGTGCTGTATGCCGCGTAATTTTTTAGCTGATGCTGTTGGCATGGATGAGTCTCAGGATTGTGAGCGGGACGTTTCGCTGGCTGTGTTTGATCTGTGTATTATGAATTAAGCGAGCACGAAGATAAATCGAGATCACACCGTCAGCTCGCCGAGTCAGTGAGCGCATGCTCGATGCGTTTATCCGGAACCAGCCACATCAGTGCGACCAGCACGTAGAGCGCCAGAGACATCCGCGGTGACCAGGCGGCAGCGAAAATTGCGACCAGATAACACAACGGTGAGACCTTGCCCTTCCAGTCATTGCCGATGGCTTTCTTTAATAAAGAATCGGGCTGTTGCGAGGCAATGATGGTCATCTGCAATATCCAGTAGGCCAGCGAAGCCATCAACAGCACAATGCCATACAGCGCGGCCGGTGTCGCTGCGAAATGGTTTTCACCCAGCCATCCGGTGGTAAAGGGCACCAGCGAGAGCCAGAACAGAAGGTGCAGATTGGCCCAGAGTATGCCGCCGGTGACCTTGCGGCAGGTGTGCA
>CAYRNH010000047.1:0-13828 GCA_964425515.1 uncultured Thiotrichaceae bacterium
ACAACACCATAGATCAGATGCAGCATCAAGGTAACGATCGGCACCATCATTCCGCTTGGAAGTCCCAGGCCAAATACGCCGGCTCCCATCATCGGCATGACAGCGATTATCATCAGCACGCTTCACTCGCCCTCTGGGCATTTGGAGACTTGAAATTTAATATCATAAAAGGCGATAATCACTGCTGCCTGGTTAAAGGAATAGCGGACGACCGTGCTGAAGCCACCCTCAACCCAGACTGATTCTATTTTTTCTTAACAAGCCTGTTATTCGGTTTTTTTTGGATTATTCAGCGCGCATAGGACATAGGAGTAAAATCGAAAGGAACATCATGAAGCACATAGACACCGACTTTATTCATATATGTATTCTCGATAACAAAACTGTTCTGGTTGAAGCCGTTGACGGCGTTGAAATTGACAGTGAAAAATCTCGATATGCAAATTGCTTAATTGAAAATGAAATGCCCGGTAATTACGGAATGATCATCGACAGAAAAGCAGACTATTCTATTGTGCCTCTCGATGTGTACCGCAATCTCAATAATATTAAAAAACTAAAAGCGATCGCGATAGTTGTGAACAATAAAACCAACTTTCTTCCGATATCTTCAGAAAAAAGAATGTACAACGGTGAACTTGAAGTTTTTCAGTATATAGATGAAGCCCGTGAATGGATTTCGCGTATTGTTGGCGAGGACGATTTGATTACACCCTGATATTACCCGGCTAGCCCAGCCCCTGCTATTTATTTCAAAGCTGAAAAATTGAGAACAGACTAAAACCAGTTCGTTACATCAGAGGCAAATCCCAGTTCTGGGCTGCTGTCATCTAAACCTGTAAATACTTCCGCTCTCAGATATTGGATTGTTTTAATCCGATAGAAAAAACCGCCACTCAGTTCCAGGGGATTATTACCCAGGTCGACAATTCGTTGTTGCCCGTCGAGCCTGCCATACTCATACCAGAGCTGACTGTATTTGGGCAGCCCTGCACTGTCTCTGATAAATAGATAAGGCACCGATACACTGAAATTGTAACGCCCGATTATCTGGCCATAATCGACTTGTAAACGATAACCAGCAATCATTCCTGTGACACATTCTCCACGACTAAAATCTGCCGACACAACCAGAAATTATCTAGATGTGTCGGCAGCAAGCGCCAGGTTAAAACATAGCAACGGGCATTCAGCGGAAACATCAACGCTGTGTACATTTTTCCTCTTATTTAAATGCACCAGATCGCAGGCTGTTACTTCTGCTGCTCCATGGTCTTGATCATGCTCCTGATCTTGTTCATGTGTTGTTCCATTTCGCGCATCGTGTTCTGGTTCAGATTGCCACTTGCCATATTCTGCGACATAGTGTGCATGGCCTGTGAAAGTTGATCCATAACATGCGCCATATCCTGCGTGCGTATTCTGTCCATTGTTTTATCCTTTAACATAAGACGATCCATATCGCGCGTCATGGTGGTCATTTGTTGCATCATTCTTGACATATCACGAGTCATTTCACGTGTCATCATCTGTGATTGCATCATCTGACCCTGGGTTGCCGTGGTACCCATTTGCCCGCTATTCATATTTTGTGCGTAACCTGATATGGAAATCGAAGCGGCGCATAACAATAAGGTGGTAGATAGTACTTTTTTCATTTTGAGTCCTCACTCGGGTTCTTTCGGTTGTAATAATGTACCCAATCGGGTACTCCGCGTTTTGACCCAAATCAACGAATATCGTTGCTCATTTATTATTTTTGAAAATATTAAGTGTTTCTAACTCCCTTGTTCACATAGGGGATTCCCCTATCCCTGCTTTTGTAATGACTTTGATTTTCAATAATGGCTGAATATTAGCCAGCAAAGTTCGGCTTCATTTTATAAGCATCGCCACAATGAATCGGGCTCCTTTTCCGTGTCTTAGGCGAAGGACTGATTCCAGACTTGCCAGTGCTGCCGGCTACGACACGAGCAAACTGACCGATTTGTTCCGGCGGTTTATAGTAAAATCCTTTCTCTGTTACATACGCTCAAACGAGCGAGCGGATCACCACCATGAAAACGAGCAAGAAATATCATTTCCAGGTAGTTCAGGACGGCGCCACCTGGCGCGCAGAAATCTTGCGTCGGGTAACCGCCAAAACCACTGTGGTCACCAAACAGCAGGCCGGCTTTGCCAGCGAAGCCGAAGCACAGACCTGGGGACAGGAAGAAGTTCGCGTGTTTTTGAATAATACGAATACCAAGGAACTGAACAAACGCCGCGCCAGAAAACAGGGCTAGCCTGCCTGTACCCGCATAACGCCTGCAAAGACCCTTTAAATAATGAAAGAAGTCCTGGTCAACGAAGAACCGGTCGAACTTTATAAGCTTATAAAGTTTGAAGGCATGGCCGCCAGCGGCGGCGAAGCCAAGGCGATGATTGCCGAAGGCCAGGTGCTGGTCAACGGCCTGGTTGAAACCAGAAAGCGCAGGAAACTGATGTCGGGTGACACGGTTGAGCTTGGCGGCATTCGCGTTCAGGTTCGTCTGGCGTAAATACTGTCACGGTAGAGATGTTTTCTCACTGACTCTTCTGCAATCTGGTCTAATTCACGCTGTAACCACGTCCCTCAAGGCACGCTTTCATCGCGCGCTGGTAATCTTCGCGCTTGCTCGCCAGCGCTGCCGGCGTGCCACTGGGCGGCTCGCTTGGATCGTAACCACTTTGTTTCACGCCCCAGCTATGACAGGCATATCGATCATCGGCCTGCTGTTTTTCGCTCTGCCCTTGTTTAGGATATATGTACAGTTGCTCTGATAAGGGCGTGACTTTCTGCTCACTGACATCGGCCGGTGGACTGGTAACGACATAACCACTGCGATCCGGCTGCCAGGTGTAATACACATTATTAGCATAATAATAAGGTATGCCACCTGCCCAGATGGTTGTGTAGAACGGCGGCAGCACCGGCACCACCGCACCAAAGGGCGGTCTCACCACAACAAACAATCCGCTGGAGCCGCTGTACCAGATTCCGCTACTATAAAAATAAGATCTGTCGTGGTAGCGAACTACATAGTGCCTTTTGGGTAAACGGTTCCAGTGATAACCGATAGCGGGGTAGTAATGATTGTGCCGATAACGGCTATCCAGATGATAACCTTTTGGATATTTTTCAAGACTTCCGCTTAAACCTCCACGTCTGTCGTGGACATGATGTTTTTCAAATCTTGCGTCACGGTCATGGCGTCTTTCAGCGTAAGCGGATGCCGATGCAATACCGATCAGCATCAACAACAAAACTGCCTGTTTCATAAAACGATATGCTTTCATTAGTATTTCTCTCCCGTGCCTGCGGACACGCGCATAATCCAGACAGTTAACGAACGGTATAGCCGCGGCCTTCTGCACAGGCTGTCATCGCGCGGCGGTAGTTACGTGCCTGACGTTCCTGCGCAGCGTAACGTCGTCGTTCTCTTTCGTTATATTGTTGCTGGATACTTTCCGCCTGTTGCTGTTTAGCCTGATCGGACGAGGCCCCTATCATGGCGCCGGTGATTGCACCAAACACCGTTCCCATGCCATTGTCATTCGGAGACAGCATCGTGCCCAGCACCGCACCTCCGACTGCACCCGCCGCAGTGTCAGACCCGGGAGGTGTGGCAGATCGTACTTCGATACGCTGGTCTGGCGCGAGCTGCGCCGCGCCCGGATCATAACCGGACTGCTTCCTCGCCCACAGGTAACACTCATACCGGTCCCGATCCTGTTGCGCGGGCGTCTGGTGTTTAGCAGGATACATATAAAGGGTAACCGGAGAGGGACGCGCAGCAGCTTCATGGCTGGGTTGCACAACATACGCCTCAGGTGCGCACGCGCTAATGGCTAAGCTGACTGAAAATAGAGCACATGCTCTCACGACATGAAAAAACTTCAACATAATGAGCCTGCAATCTGATCCTACGCAACCGGGGCTGGCGTAAGCTACAGCATAAGTTCTCGACTCATTGTTTGGCTTCGAGTCATCAGATTAGTTCACAGCGCAGCCAACGGTCGCTGCTCACTGAAGCGCGCCCGCCGGAATCTCAGCCGTATTGTGGTTTATGTAAAATTATGTAAATTGAATATCACCAGATTGCAGAAGGCACTAATATAACGGTGATCTGGTCCTACGGGTGGTCTCAATACATTCCACCCACTGGATCAGAGACCCCCATGCTACAGTCCTTATGTTAATCTTTATCGCGGCGGAGCCAGGTTCTAGATGACTTTCATTTTCAACGGTCTGTTAATTTCATGTTATCCATAAACCAGAATAAATACCGCCGCCTTTTACTCAATCCACCTGCTGTTCTGGCCACAGCACTGTGTATCGCGGCCGTTGTACTGGTGGTTCGGTACACCTCCACACCCGCCCATGCTGCAACCAAAGAAACCCGTGGCATGGCAAAAGGGATCCCGGTAACCGCAGCCACCGCAGAACAACGGTCCATGCCGGTGTGGATTGATGCGCTGGGCACAGTGACACCGCTCAATTACGCCAATGTGATGCCCCGTGTCTCGGGCTTATTAAAAAGTGTCGATTTCAAGGAAGGCCAGCCGGTCAAGGCCGGCCAGTTGCTGGCCACGATTGACCCGCAGCCATACCGCATTCTGTTGCAACAGGCGCAGGCACAACTGATGCGCGACCAGGCGCAACTCACCGGAGCACAGGCCGATTTGGGCCGTTTTGAAACCTTGCTGAAACAGGATTCCATCGCCGCCCAGCAGGTTACCGACAAGCGCACAACCGTGGCACAGCTCAAAGGCACGGTGGCTGCCGATAAAGCTGCAGTGGAAAACGCGCAGTTACAGCTAAACTGGACACGCATCACCGCACCCTCCGCCGGGGTCGCCGGCCTGCGCCAGGTGGACGCGGGCAATATGGTCAGCAGCAGCGGCGCGGTTGGCGGCGGCAATAGCACACTCAGCGGTAGCGCCTCTGCTTCAACCCCGATCGTAACCATTGCTCAGGTGCAACCGATCACGGTGGTGTTTCCGGTTACTCAAGGCCAGTTACCCGCATTGTTAGAACGCGAACGTAGCAAGGCCGAGTTGCCGGTGCAGGCCTGGAATCAAAATCGCAGCACGCTGCTGGCCAGCGGAAAAGTCATTGCGGTGGACAATCAGATCAGCGTCGCCACCGGCAGTGTGATGGTCAAGGCCGAGTTTGCCAACAAGCAGATGCATCTGTTTCCCAACCAGTTCGTCAATGTTCGCCTGCTGGTCAACACCCTGGCCAATTCTGTGGTGATTCCATCATCGGCGATTGCGATCGGCGCACCCGGCAGCTATGTCTATGTCGTCGACAAGGATAATACGGTGGCGCTGCGCCCGGTCACCACCGGTGTCAGTGATGGTGACAACACCGCAATTACCAAAGGACTCGCTGCGGGTGAACGCGTGGTCTCCGATGGTCTTGATCGCTTGAAGGATGGCAGTAAGGTGCAGATCGTTGTTCCGCTCGGCAGCTCACCAGCCACCGAGCCTTCGGCAAAACATAAGACGCCTGGAGCACCAGGCTCTGCACAGTCTGAAAAATAAATTCCATGGCCGGTTCGCACAAGCCGGGCGAGTCGGATGCCTCCGAAACGACCCACGACAATGAAACCGCAAACATGACGGGCAACGCACCGATACCCGGCGGTGAAGCCAGTCCTTCGCGGCTGTTCATTCTGCGACCGGTCGCAACCAGCCTGCTGATGCTGGCAGTGCTGCTGGCCGGCTTTGTTGGTTATCGTTTATTACCTCAGTCCGCACTGCCCCAGGTGGATTTTCCAACGATCCAGGTGACGACCTTATATCCGGGTGCCAGTCCGGATGTAATGACCTCCACGATCACCTCGCCGCTGGAAAAGCAGTTTGGCCAGATGCCCGGGCTGGCGCAAATGTGGTCTGCCAGCTCGGGAGGCGCCTCGGTCATCACCCTGCGCTTCGACCTGGCGCTGCCACTGGACGTGGCCGAGCAGGAAGTGCAGGCCGCGATCAATGCCGCCACCACGTTTTTACCAAACGACCTGCCTTCGCCGCCTATCTACGCCAAGGTTAATCCTGCCGATGCGCCGATTATTACGCTCGGCCTGACCTCTGATACCTTGCCGCTGACCCAGCTGCAGGACGTCGCCGACACTCGACTGGCGCAAAAATTATCGCAGGTCACAGGCGTTGGTCTGGTCACTCTGAGTGGTGGCCAGCGGCCCGCTGTTCAGGTCAAGGTCAATGCCGGCAAGCTGGCCAGTTATGGCATGAATCTGGCGAGCGTGCAGGCGGCCATCACCGCCGCCAATGCCAACACCCCCAAAGGCAGTTTTGATGGTCCGCAGATTTCGCTCAGCGTAAACGCGAATGATCAGCTGCACTCGGTGCAGGACTACAAAAATCTGATCATCGCCTTTAAAAAGGGCAGTGCAGTGCGACTGGGTGACGTCGCCGAGATCAAGCGAGGACCGGAAAATGAATTTCTTGCGGCCTGGGTGAATCATAAACCGGGCATTGTCATTAATGTTCAACGCCAGCCCGGCGCCAATATCATCGCGGTTGCGGATCACATACATGCGCTGCTGCCGCAGTTACGCGATAACCTGCCCGGCGCGAGCAATCTCACTGTGCTCTCGGACCGAACCGTAACGATCCGTGCGGCGATCAACGACGTTAAATTTGAATTGATACTGTCGGTGGTGCTGGTAGTACTGGTGATTTTTATTTTTCTGCGCAGCGCACGCGCCACTTTCATTCCGGCAATGGCGGTACCGCTGTCATTGATCGGTACCTTTGGCGTGATGTATCTCGCCGGTTTTTCGATCAACAATCTCACCTTGATGGCGCTGACCATCGCCACCGGATTTGTGGTGGACGACGCTATTGTCATGATCGAAAACATTGCGCGTTATATTGAAGCAGGTGAGACGCCCTTGCAGGCCGCACTCAAAGGCGCCAAACAAATTGGCTTTACGATTATTTCGTTAACTCTTTCTCTGATCGCGGTGTTGATCCCACTGTTATTCATGGGCGACGTGATCGGTCGCCTGTTCCGCGAATTCGCGATTACGCTGGCGGTGGCCATTCTGATTTCCGCCGCGGTGTCATTAACCTTTACTCCGATGATTAGCGCGCGTTTGCTAAAACACATTCCTGAAGACAAACAGAGCCGGCTGTCGCGCTGGAGCCAGACTCAGTTCGACAACCTGGTCACTGCGTATGGAAAAGCCTTACGCTGGGTGTTAAACCATGAACGCGCGACTCTGCTGGTTGCGCTCGGTACTTTGTTGCTGACGGTTTTATTGTACATCGCAATCCCCAAAGGTTTTTTTCCAAACGAAGATACCGGTTTGATACAGGCGGTCACTGTCGCGCCGCAGAATGTTTCGTTTCAGGCCATGAACAAACAACAGCAAAATCTGATCAACACCTTGCTGAAAGATCCTGCGGTGCAAAGCATTTCATCCTTCATCGGTGTCGATGGAAATAACACCACGCTCAACAGCGGACGCATGTTTATCAGTCTGAAACCACTGAATCAGCGCGACGATCGTGTGGGACCCATTATCGCGCGACTTAAACAACGCGTCAGTCAGTTACCCGACATTCGTATTTATATGCAGGCGATACAGGATCTCACCATCGATGATCTGATCAGCCGCAGTCCGTATCAATTCAGCATCAGCGCAACTCGTGCCGATGACCTGGAAAAATGGAACCGTCAGCTGCTCGATAAGCTGGAGACCCTGCCACAACTGGTCGATGTCAGCAGTAATTTGCAGAATGATGGTCTGCAGGCGTATGTTGAAATTGATCACGATGCCGCTTCGCGTTATGGCATTACCACCAGCGCTATTGATAGCGCTTTGTATAGTGCGTTCGGACAACGACTGGTTTCAACAATTTTTACCCAGTCCGCGCAATACCGTGTGGTGCTACAACTCGAACCGCAGGATCGAAAAGGTCTGGACGGCTTCAACAGTATTTATCTGTTGTCTGCCAACGGACAGACCGTACCGCTGTCGTCGGTAGCGCATATCGTGCAAAAAACCGGGCCATTAGAAATTGATCATCTCGCGCAATTTCCTGCCGCGATGATTTCGTTTGACCTGGCAAAAGGCGTTTCGATCGGCGAAGCCGTGGACAGCATACAACAGGCACAAACCGAATTACATTTACCAGCGTCCGTGCAGATCAAGCTGCAGGGTGCAGCCTCGGCATTCAAGGCCGCGCTGTCCAACCAGTTATTGCTGTTACTGGCAGCGGTCGCCACCATGTACATAGTATTAGGCGTGCTGTACGAAAGTTTTATCCACCCGGTGACCATACTGTCGACCTTACCTTCGGCCGGCATTGGCGCGTTGCTGGCGTTGATGGTTTCCGGAAATAGTCTGACCGTGATCGCCATCATCGGCATCATTCTGCTCATTGGTATTGTCAAAAAGAACGCGATCCTGATGGTCGACTTTGCCCTGGATGCGCAACGCCTGCAGGGACTTCCGGCGAAAGAAGCGATTTTACAGGCCGCTCAATTACGACTGCGGCCGATTCTCATGACCACGTTTGCCGCGCTGTTCAGTGCAATACCACTGATTGTCGGTGGTGGCATGGGAGCAGAACTGCGCCAGCCACTGGGTATCACGCTGGTGGGCGGACTGCTGTTGTCGCAACTGTTGACCCTGTTCACAACACCAGTGATTTACCTCGCGTTTGACGATCTGTGGGAAAAATGGAAAACACGATTTAGTGATACACCACCAGACCAGGAAATCGCCAGGTGAGTTTTTCCTCTGTCTTTATCCACCGTCCTGTCGGCACCACCCTGCTGGCGCTGGGCGTGGTGCTGGTCGGCGCCATTGCCTATTATTTGTTGCCGGTCGCGCCGCTACCACAGGTGGATTTCCCCACGATCTCGGTGCGCGCCAAACTGCCGGGCGCCAGTCCCGATGTGATGGCTTCGACGGTCGCCACACCGCTGGAACGTTCGCTCGGTCGTATTTCCGGGATCTCCGAAATGACCTCGTCGAGTTCGCTCGGTTCGACCCGTGTCATTCTTCAGTTTGATCTATCAAAAAACATTAACGACGCCGCGCGCGAAGTGCAGGCCGCGATCAATGCCGCGCGACCCTTGCTGCCCTCGGGCATGGTGGGCAATCCAACCTATCATAAGGTCAATCCGGCAGATTCGCCGGTGATGATTTTATCGCTCACATCTAAAAGTATGTCGGGCACCGAAGTGTACGATGTCGCTTCAACTATCGTGGCGCAAAGAATTTCACAGCTGCCAGGTATCGGTCAGGTCAGAATCGGTGGCTCGGCCCTGCCCGCGGTGCGCATTGATCTCAATCTGACTCAGATGAACAGCATGGGGGTCAGCCTGGAACAGGTGCGTCACGCCATTGTTAACGGTAACAGTAACTCACCCAAAGGCGCGCTTGAGGATTCCGAACATCGCTGGCAGATACTGGCGAACGATCAGCGCAGCACGCCGGCAGAGTACCGCAATCTGTCGGTGGTAAACGCGGGCGGGACAGCGATCAAGCTCAACCAGATAGCCCACATCAGTACTGGTCTGGAGAATTCATATCATATCGGCTTTGCCAATGGGCAGCACTCGGTGCAGCTGATCATTTATCGCCAGCCCGGCGCCAATATCATCAAAGCCGTGGACGCGATCAAAGCCGAGCTTCCCGAGATTGAAGCCTCGATTCCCAATTCCATTCAGGTACACCTGATATCAGACCGTACGATTACCATCCGCGCCTCATTGCATGATTCGGAATTCACCCTGGTGTTAGCCGTAATGCTGGTTTCTCTGGTGGTGTTTGTTTTTCTGCGCGATGCACGTGCCACTTTGATTCCCGCTATTGCGGTACCGATTTCGCTGGTCGGCACCTTTGCAACCATGTATTTACTGGATTACAGCCTGGACAATCTGTCGCTGATGGCGCTGATTGTGGTTACCGGCTTTGTGGTCGATGATGCGGTGGTGGTGCTGGAAAACATCATGCGCCACATCGAAAAAGGCGAGTCCCCGATGCAGGCTGCGCTGATCGGCACGCGCGAAGTGACTTTCACCGTAATCTCGATGAGCCTGTCGCTAATCGCGGTGTTCATACCCGTGTTAATGATGGGCGGCATCATTGGACGCCTGTTTCGTGAATTTGCTGTCACGCTTTCGGTAGCCATTCTTATTTCACTGCTGGTTTCATTAACGATTACGCCGATGCTGGCCTCTCGCCTGCTCAAACAACGCATACATTATAAACAGGGCCGTATCGCAGCGGCCAGTGAACACGTGTACGCCAAATTACTTCACGGCTATGACCTCAGTCTGGGCTGGGCGCTTGATCATTATCGACTGATGATGTTTCTGTTTTTTGCCACCATCGCGCTGAATGTGTATTTATACAAAATTGTGCCCAAGGGATTTTTTCCGACACAGGATACCGGCATGGTGATCGGTAGCATACAGGCCGATCAGGCGATTTCGTTTCAGGCCATGTCTAAAAAACTTGAACACATTGCTGCCATCATCCATGCCGACTCGGCGGTTCAAAGCATTATCGCCTTCACCGGCGGTGGCAGCAGCAATAGCGGTTTTATTTTTACCAGTCTCAAACCGATTGGGCAGCGTCCGGATGCGATGGCTGTGATTGCCAGAATTCGCCATAAACTCAATGCCATCCCGGGTGCCCGGGTGTTCATGGCGCCGGTACAGGATATCCGCGCCGGCGGCAGGCCGTCCTCCGGCCTGTATCAATACACTTTGCAGTCCAGTGATCTAAATAAACTTCGAGAATGGGAACCACGTGTACTCGATGCTTTCAGTCACATTCAGGGCCTCAGCGATGTCAATTCCGATCATCAAAGCAAAGGCATGCAGGTGAACCTGGTTATTGATCGCGCAGCAGCGGCACGTTACAAGGTTCCGATCATCAGCATCGACCAGACGCTGAACGATGCTTTCGGTCAGCGCCTGGTGTCGACCATTCATGCGCCTTTGAATCAGTATCGCGTGGTGATGGAAGCCGATCCGCGCTATTTGCAAAGACAGGAATCACTGAACGATATTTATGTATACAGCAATGATCGGCAGAAGGTGCCGCTGTCTGCGCTCGCACATTATGAACTGGGCAGCACACCGCTGGTCGTTAATCACCAGGGACTGTTTGCCGCATCGACGCTGTCTTTTAATCTTGATAAAGGTGTTTCACTCGGTCAGGCACAACGACTGATTGATGTTGCGATGGCGCAGATCGGATTACCGAGTACGGTTCACGGCAGTTTTCAGGGTTCTGCAAAACTGTTTCAGGAAACACTCAACAATCAGCCGATGTTTATTTTTACCGCAATACTGGTGATCTATATTGTGCTCGGCATGTTATACGAAAGCACCATTCATCCGATCACGATTCTGTCGACCCTGCCTTCAGCGGGAGTAGGTGCCGTGCTTTCGCTGATGTTGTTTCACACCGAGTTTTCTATCATCTCCCTGATTGGCGTGTTTCTGCTGATGGGCATTGTGAAAAAGAACGCCATCCTGATGGTCGACTTTGCGCTGCAATCTGAACGCGAAGGTATCACCAATCCGCGCGAAGCGATTCATCAGGCCTGTTTATTACGCCTGCGACCAATATTGATGACCACGCTGGCGGCATTACTCACCGCTCTGCCGCTGGCATTGATCACCGGTAATGGCGCCGAGCTACGCCAGCCGCTGGGGATTGCGATTGCGGGCGGGCTGATTGTCAGCCAGTTACTCACTTTATATTCAACCCCGGTAATTTATCTGGAACTGGACAAGCTTCGTCAATGGGGACGCCGCCGCTGGGCCGGTCGAAGCCAGGGCAAGATCATCAGTAACGGTTTATCATAAATGCCATGAATGCAATGAAAACACTTCGATCATTTTTACATCTGCGGAAAAACGCAACAGCATCGCTGCTCGCTCTGGTTGCGCTTCTGCTTTCTGCCTGCACGGTTGGGCCTGATTATGTGCGCCCCGAGATTCACTCTGCCGCGCAGTTCAAGGAAAACAAAGGCTGGTTGCAGGTAACGCACCATGCTCCGCAGTCAGCCGGTGACTGGTGGACCGTGTTCGGAGACAACACGCTCAATACACTGGAGCCACAGGTAGCGAAAGCCAATCAAAGTTTGCGCGCATCGTATTACGCCTATCAGCAGGCACTGGCATTAACCCGTTCGGCGAAAGCGGGCGAATGGCCGACACTGGGTGCGAGCGTTTCATCGACAAGATCAAAATCACCCGCCACCGGAAAAATCACCGAAGACAGTCTCTCACTCACCGCCAGCTGGGTGCCGGATTTCTGGGGCAAAGTGCGGCAACAGGTCAGTGCGAACGAAGCCAGCGCGCAGGCCAGCGAAGAAAACATGCTGGCTGCCCAGCTCAGTCTGCAGGCCAGCCTGGCGCAAAATTATTTCCAGATTCGCCAGCTCGATGGCCAGATCGCTTTGCAGCGCGACACCGTGACTGCATATGAAAAATCCTTGCAGCTCACCCAAAATCGTTACACTGCAGGCATCGTCGCCAAATCGGATGTGGCCCAGGCCGAACTGCAACTGGCCAATGCTCGCGTCGGTGTCACTCGACTGAGCGTGCAGCGCTCACAACTGGAGCATGCAATTGCGGTATTAATCGGCAAAACACCTTCCGAATTTAACCTGCCAGAGATGCCCGGTTTGCCCGAGCCCCAGGCGATCTCGGTCGGACTGCCCTCGCAATTATTATTACGTCGCCCGGACCTGCTCGCAGCCGAACGTCAGGTGGCAGCGGCGAATGCACAGATCGGTGTTGCCGAATCCGCCTATTTTCCATCGCTGACAATTTCTGCCAGCGATGGCTGGCGCAGCAATACTTTTTCCAATCTGGTATCCGCACCGAATAACTTCTGGTCAATCGGACCGGCACTGGCCGCGACACTATTCGACAGTGGCGCACGCAGTGCACAGGTTGAAAAAAGCAAAGGTGCTTATCAACAGGTGGTTGCGCAATATCGCCAGCTCAGTCTGCAGGCCTTTCAGCAGGTCGAGGACCAGCTTGCGGCCATGCGCATTCTGGCCAATGCCGCGCAGTTGCAGCAACAGGCGGTCAGTGCTGCAGACGATGCACTTCGTATGGTGACCAATGCCTACAAAGCGGGCACGGTATCGTATTTAAATGTACTCATTGCACAAACCGCAGCCTACACCGCGCATGACAGCGCACTACAGATTGCGGGTCAACGACTGACGGCCAATATTGCGCTGATTCAGGCGCTGGGTGGGAAATGGGGCAATGATGCTTCATCCGCAGTCAATGCAAACGTACAAAATCCTCCTCAAAAATAATAATGCTTTTTTAATACAACCGTCTTATCCATTCGTCGCATTCGTCGGCGCACACTGGCTGCCGGTTCTGTTTTGGCCAGTGGCATAGTAGACTTAAGGCAAGCAGTCAGTTTTGAATTTCAATCATGCTGCTCCGATTTGAAAAAGTCGTCTCTGGATGTGTATCGCATGGGCATAAGAGTCTTTACTGTTTTAATCGCCTGTCTTCTTACGCTCAGCGTGATCGATATCGCACGTGCAAATGAGGTAAAAATTCTGGCGGCTGATTTTCATCACAACAGCAATCATCGCTGGACGGTCAACGTTACCCTGAAACACGATGATACCGGCTGGGATCATTACGCTGACGAATGGCGACTGGTAGATGACAAAGGTCATGTTCTCGCCGACCGCGTGCTATTTCATCCGCATGTCGACGAACAGCCTTTTACCCGCGGCCTGAGCAATGTCGAACTTCCGAATGATATTTCAACTA
>CAYRNH010000048.1:0-13268 GCA_964425515.1 uncultured Thiotrichaceae bacterium
CTTGTTCCAGGCTAGAGGCCTGCTCCTGTGTGCGCTGACTAAGATTGGTATTACCCTGAGATACCTGACCTGCAGCAATAGCCACTTCATTCGCACTAAATTTAATGCCACTAATGATATCAATGAGTTTATCAACCATGACATTTAATGCGCCATACACACCCACTGCTGATGGATTGCGTTCTACATCGAGATCACCAGCTGACAAAGCTTCTGCAATTTCAGCCAGCACTGAAGGATCATCGCCCAGCTGCTTTTTGATACTGAGCACAATAAAATACCCCGAAAGCAAGGCAACAACAAAAGCGAACAATGAAGTTACTATCATTGTGTTAGTAGACACACTATTATAGTAAAGCGTGTCTTTGGCAGCAGCAGCAACCCTACTCTCTACATTCGCATTAATTGACTGAAGTTTTTGAGTCATCATTTCAATATGCTTTTCGACAAGCGACATGCGCAAGACCATGTTATATGAATGATCTTTACGCATGCTAGCAAATAAAGTATTAGCGCTTGCTGCAAATAAAGAGTATTCCGACTTAATTACTGTAAGCTGCTTCTTGATATCTAAAGCCTGATCTGCGGCCTGTTTGTCTTTAGCATTATCAGCAATGGCACTAATCAACGACAGACTCTTATCATATTGATCGTTCATTGATGTAGATAATTTGTCAAAATCATGCACCGCGCTAGTCAGGTTTTTGTCATTACCTAAACGGCTTGCAAGCATAGCCCTCTCCAACCAGACGAACTGCTCAAGCTGGGTTTTAGATAAATTATGGATACTGGATAAAAAGGGAATATCATGTCTGGCCATGGCATCGACATTATTGCCTATGCTTGACATACTGCTAACACCGAGCAGGACCAGGGCAGTAACAATTAACAGAATCAATACTCCAACGCTTACCATTTTTGTAATGAGTTTCATGACAATGTTCCCTCGGGCATGCTCTTAATCTGCGATCAGGCTTCAGCTTCGCTGGTATTTATATTGACCACTTCTTCAAGTATGCCGCTATTTACCAGCTCATCAATTGCTAGCAGTATTACCATTTTGTCGTTAACGTTTGCGAGGCCTTTGATAAACTTTGAGCTTATAGCGCCGGCCATGGCAGGTGATTTGCCTATAGCATTATCCAGTATCATATGCACATCGGATACGGCGTCGACAACCAGACCGACAGTGCGCTCACCGGCATCGTGTGAAACCTTAACAACCACTACAACAGTTGTCGAAGTAAATTCAACTTCTTCCAGGTTAAAACATTTCCGTAGATGAATAATAGGAACTATAATGCCGCGAAGATTAATGACGCCTAACATATGTGGAGGCGAATTTGGAATAGCAGTTGTTTTGTCCCAGCCACGTATTTCCTGAACTGTCAAAATATCAACACCATACTCTTCGTCATCAAGAAGAAAAGTCAGGTATTGTTGCCCAGCATTTTCATTTTGCATTAAAAGCTGATTTACGTCGCTGTCCATAATATCACTCCCGAAAATAGTTGGTTATAGTGTATTGTCCACGACATTTCATGATCACAATCTGCGCAACCAGGCGCATGCGTGCTGTATAACTTATTACTTTTATGTAGCATTATTTACCTTATATGGCAGAAGTAAGATTATTTAACTCACCAGACTTATTGCTAGAACAGTTCAATCTTCCCCGTCTTAAGATTTTTTTGTTTAACTGGACTACTACTTGGTAACGCCGCTTTGTAACTCTGTATTTTCTCACTCATAGTACTAATGTGTTCTACCATTCTGTCAGCAATGCCGCCGCCTTCGTCAGATATATTGTGGTGACCTTTAATTATGTCAACCTCGTTTGAAAGCGACGTGAACAACATATCCATACTCTCTGCACGTCTAAGAACATGGTCGGTAAGTTGTTTAAGAATATCTCCGAATTGAAGCGCAATTACAGTCTCAGATGTACTGTTGTCAATCTGATCATTTAGTTTCTGTAAACTATGACGCAAGTCCTGAACCGATATATCCTCCGCGCCCTCTTGCGATCGCATAACATCTTTTGCCGAGCTTTTGAGATGTATAGTAATTTTGCTTAATTGATGAACAGCATCATCTGATAGCTCTGTAATCTGCTTCAATTCTTTTTGCAGCAACTTATGCTCCTGCACAACTAGCTGAGAGAGCTCATCAGCCAAATCTGAGGCGAGGCCACTAAGGCTAGTACTAGAATATTCCTTGCTGCTCATGACGTTAATGATTGCCGATATTATCTAACTTGTAGCCGTATTCTTGCTCATTAGCAAGGCATCCACCACATCAACAACTCTATTCAGAGGCACTATATTGCTAGCAGCATTTAATTTTACTGCTTCACCTGGCATTCCCCATATCACGCTACTCATTTCGTCCTGGGCAATTGTATCGGCGCCAGCCTCAAGCATGGATCTCAGCCCTCTCGCGCCATCCTTGCCCATACCAGTCAGAAGTATACCGATCGCATCAGGACCAGAGTGTTTAGCAACAGATTCAAATAAAACATCAACCGACGGCATATGCCTGTTTACAGGCGCGCTTTCATCGAGTTCGCAATAATATACCGAGCCGCGACGGAGAAGTTTCAAATGACTGTCCCCTGGCGCAATATACACATGCCCCCGCAATATTATCTGTCCATGCTCGGCCTCACATACTGTCATCGGCGAAGCGTCATTCATTCTTCTTGCAAATGCCGTACTAAACATTTTTGGAATATGCTGCGTTATCATGACAGCAGGTGAATCAGGCTTCATCCTGACCAGTATTTCCTTGATTGCTTCCGTCCCCCCAGTCGAAGCACCAATCGCAATGATTTTCTCATTGTTGCCAGCTCCATTTTTATGATTAGGTCGTCTGATCACAACCGGATTTGTAGACGTGTTATTCGTAGTAGCAGGACTTGCAACTGGCCTCTCACCAGGAAACACACGAACCTTTGCTGCCGACTTTACTTTTGATATTACTTCATCAGCGTAATCCTCAAGGTTGTCTGTAGCACCTGGTTCAGGTTTATTGATATAGTCCACTGCCCCTATATCAAGAGCCTCAAGCGCAATATCCGCACCCTCCACAGTCAATGATGAAATCATGACAACAGGCATTGGACGCAGCCGCATAATATTTTTTAAAAAGCTTATTCCATTCATTTTCGGCATTTCAATGTCAAGCGTAATCACGTCGGGCTGGAGCCTCTTGATTTTTTCACGTGCAATATATGGATCCATTGCTGCACCAACAACTTCTATTTGACTATCAGTTGACAATAGCTCACTTAGTAGTTTTCGAATTACTGCGGAATCATCAATAACAAGTACTTTTATTTTTTTCAACTCATCAAGTCCATAGAAGTCTAACGGGCCAACTGAATACAAGCTGTTTACTCAAACAATTCCACTTTACCTTTCAATTCACTCTGTTTTAGTCGAGCAAGATAAACATTTTCGCGCTCAATCAGTGTATTATTATGAAGATTGTTAAGCTTTTTTACTCTAACCCTGCCAGTATAAGGAAAATACTGGATTTTTCTTGGGTGCCTTCCGCCAACATCTTCGGCAATCGCGTTGAGTTTTTCCTTCATCAAATATTGTCTCACGAACTCAATATTTTTCTCACCTATGTCCGTTTGCATATCAAGTACGCGCCCTCCGCCAAAGAGTTTTATTTCGAGGTTTTCTCTTTTACCGCCGACTTTCAATATTGCATTTATTAACTTCTCCATAGCAATATTTCCGTAGCGCGTCTCCAGACTAACGGGTGTATGCTCCCAGTTACTGCCTTGGGAATTCTTAAAGTAGGGCAGCATAAAATGATTGATGCCACCTATACCAATAGCAGGATCGCGTATACAGGCAGTTACACACGAACCTAATACGGTAGCAATCAGCTCCCCATGAGTCGTAACATAAAACTCTCCTGGCAGTATTTTTGCAGCATAAATACTGTGCTTTTCATCCCAATAGCGATTGATATTCTCGAAACCTGGTAAGCATTTGGGCATGCGATCAGCTCCCGAACCATCTCTTGTTCCGGCCATCAGGCTATCTTCCTGTAGATAGTATGGCCAATGGATTCAAATCGTTTAGTTACCCCAAAGAGGCTTTCCGAATGCCCCACGATAAGATAGCCACCGGATTTAATATGGTTGGCAATTCTGTCTACAATCTGTATTTGTGACTCACGAGCAAAATAAATCGCAACATTACGATAGAAAACACAATCGAATAAACCTTTCATTGGCCATTCACTAATAAGATTTAGTTGCCTGAAGTGCACTAGATTTCTCACAACCGCATCAACTCTCACTGTATTCGCGTTAGCTCCCTGCCCTTGTTTAAACCAGCGCTTTTGCCTCTCAGGTGAAATCCCATCCATCTGGTCAACAGGATAAACCCCCTGCTTCGCCACCGAGAGGATGTCCGAATCCAGATCAGTCGCCAGAATCTTGGCATCCCACGAGTCAATATCAGCGATTTTCTCCCTTAGAACCATGGCGATTGAATAAGGCTCCTTTCCAGATGAACAACCTGCAGACCATATTCTCAATGTACGCTTTACCGTACTTTTATTTTCAAGCATGATTTCAGGGAGTATGACGTTCTGCAAATATTCAAAGTGGTGGTTTTCACGGAAAAACGATGTAACGTTAGTAGTAATTGCATTTATAAAATGCTTCATTTCATCGGAATTGTTGTCAGCTTCGAGATAATCACAATACTGCTCAAAACTCTTCATATTGTGTAATCGAACGCGTTTTTGCAGTCGGCCATAGACTAGCTCACGCTTGGACTCCATGAAATTGATACCCGCATGTTTATGCGCGAGCTTGCTTAACCGGTAGTAGTCGCTATCAGTATACTTAAACTCTCTTCCTAGATATCCCTCCATACCACTAGCCTTCTACTGGGTACTCTATACCGAGTCTCTCTGCAAGGCCCAAAGAGCGAACCCTGCTAACAAACTCCAAGGATGGAGAACGCCATATGATTCCAACATTTTTTGATTTGAGATCAGTCACCAGACTATAAAGTAGCTGAATCATAGCTGTATCGATCATCTCTACTAGTGATGCGTCAATGGTTATTTCATTGCCATTTTTCTCCAGATAAGGAGCAAGCTTTTCATGCATTCCACTTGCCTTATTTATGACCAGTACAGGATCAAGCACTATAACCAGATGTCCGTCATCGTCTTCGACTCCTTTATCAGGCTTAGTGGCAGAAGATCTTTTAGTTACTTTTCTTTCTGATACTTTCTTCCTATTACTTGAAGACCTGGCACGGGATTTTTCTCCGGTTCTGCTTTTTGGTGAGGTGTTACTTGCCATGTCATCATTCTCATTAAAGCGCAGCTAATTATTTACTAGTACTAGTGCAGCGGAAAAGGTTTTTCTGCTAACTCAAACGATACTAGAGCGTTTGTTTTTTCCTGACCCAGATGATTCCTGCTTACATCATAAACATCAATAATCATCGCAACTGACCCATCACCAAGCACTGTTGCGCCAGCAATGCCGTGGACATGACGATAATTATTTTCAAGGCTTTTTATAACCACCTGTTGTTGACCTACAATGTCGTCAACACACAAGCCCACATGTTCGCCATTGACGTCGATGATTACAAGCAATCCGCTATTGCGTTGTTCGACAGCCGTCTCTTCTTCTTTTTCTTCTGTATAATCGTTTCTTGCCAGTCCAAGCACTTTTTCAAGCCGAATTACAGGTATGTAGTTACCTCTGTAATGGTATACTTCGGTGGTTCCAACCACTTGATATAAATTCTGGTGTTGTATCTGTATTGATTCAACAATTGACTGCAATGGAATGATGTAAGTCTGGTCTTCTATGCGAATCATTTGCCCATCAAGAATTGCAAGCGTCAGTGGCAGGCGAATTTTAAATTTACAGCCTTCGCCTAATGTGGAACTCACTTCTATCGCACCACCCAGTTCCTCTATATTCTTTTTCACCACGTCCATACCTACGCCACGACCTGAAATATCACTGACTAGATCAGTTGTTGAAAGACCGGGTAAAAATATTAACTGGCTTAACTGTTCATCGCCCATCTCCAGTGACTCATCCACCAGTTTTTTATCACGCGCCTTTTTAAGAATCTTTTCGTAATTCAATCCTGCGCCATCGTCTGTAATTTCAACAACAATATTCCCGCCTTGATGATATGCATCTATATATATCTGCCCTGTCTCAGATTTACCCGCCTGCCGACGATCGTCCGGAGATTCGATTCCATGATCTAATGCATTTCTTACAAGATGCACTAGTGGATCACCAATTTTTTCCAGTACCGTTTTATCAAGCTCTATATTTTCTCCCGAAAATGTCACCTCAACTTTTTTACCAAGCGACAAACTCAGGTCATGCACTATGCGCGGTAATCTCTGGTACGCAAAATCAATGGGTAACATTCTGATACTCATTGTCTGTTCCTGCAGGTCGCGCGTGTTTCTTTCAAGCTGGGCCAGACTTGAAAATATTTTCTCCCTCTGCTCGGGATCAAGATCTTCACAAGCACGACTTAGAATCGATTGCGTAATGACCAGCTCGCCAATAAGGTTCACTAGCGCGTCCACCTTATCGACACCAACGCGGATAGATTTTGAATCTCTTCCTGCTCCACTCATTTTGTCCGATTTACGCCTGCCGGGTACAGCAACTACGTCGGCAGCCTGTTGCGGATCAAGATTTGTGCCTACATGCGCATCGAGTAGCGAATGCGACATATTGGAGATATCCAGCTCACATTCATCTTCTACCCAGGCAAATACTTCATCGATTTTCTGCGCATCCACATCGCCCTTCAGACTGATGTTCCAACCGAGATAACATTGCTGCGGATCCAGTTCGTTATAGGTGGGTACCTCGTTCGTTACCACCTCGACATCCACCTCACCCATTGTCTCAAGCTCTCTGATCAGCCTCAGTGGATCATTACCAGTGAAGAACAGGTTTCGATGTGGGTAGAACTGTATTCTCCATTCCGTGAGCTCAACGTCCTCGTCCTTATCAATATCAGTAACAGCAGATTGTGCTGACAATTCTTTTTCGTCTTTTGATCTGGACGGGATATTCTGCACGATTTTATTCTGCCGATCTTGTAGCGTCTGGACTAACTCAACATCAAGCGGCTTACCCTCGGTGCTAGAATTTATCATTCCGCGCAAACAATCCAGAGAAGCGAGTAATATCTCAACAACTTCGTGACTCGTCTCAAGATTTTCATTACGCATTTCATCCAGGATAGTCTCCATGCCATGCGTAAAATCAGATATCTCTGGGAAGCCGAATGTTGCACCGCCACCCTTGATTGAATGTGCTGCCCGGAATATTGTATTGAGTACTTCTAAATCAGAATTAGCATCAAGCTTTAGCAGCTCTGTTTCCAGAATAGCAAGGTTTTCGTTGCACTCCTCGAAAAAGATTGCGTGAAAGCTGGATAAATCAACGCCAGTAGTCATTGTTCACTCGCCCAGATCTGCCGATTGCGTTCAAAGCTTAGCGCCAGAGTTCGTTAGCATTCTGTTTATGCAATGGCGCAATGTTCATAACACACGTCCAACTGTAGACAACAGATAGTCCGGATCAAATGGCTTTTCTATCCAGCCCGTTGCGCCGGCTACCTTGCCCTGATTTTTTTTGTCTTTGCCCGTTTCGGTACTTAAGATAAGTATGGGTATGAATTTGTACTCTGGCAGTTCGCGCAGCTGACGAACCAGCTGAATGCCATCCATATTGGGCATGTTGACGTCGGTAATAACTAGATCAACCGTGTTGCTTTTGGCAAATTCGAGCGCAACAACGCCATCTTCAGCCTCCGATACCTGATAACCCCCACCTTTGAGCGTAAATGACACCATCTCACGCATAGACACCGAGTCATCAACGAGTAATACACTATTCCCAGCCATGAAGAGCCCTCTTTAACACTGAATTCCACCCATAATATAGCAGAGATGCTAGACTTATCCTCAGTAACGCGACATTTGCCATGATGGGTTCCGTCGACTCATAAAATAGCGATTTGCTCGCCACCGCCCCGCTTAACAGCGTCAGGAAATTGCGTTTCATTGACTTGTGGCAAGCAATAAAACTCAGTTTCGCTGCTAGAATCGGCGTATATACAAAGCTTTCTCTCAGCAATGACATAAATTAAGGGTTTTAATTTCTCATGCCGAAAACAATACTTGTCGTTGATGACCAAAAGTCCATTCGGGCGCTACTAGCTAATATTTTTAAGGTGGCCGGTTACGATGTTGTAGAAGCCGAAGATGGAGGAAAAGCTCTCGACATTCTGTCCGGCGGAAAAAAAGTGGACCTTATAATTACCGATCTCAATATGCCGGTAATGAACGGCATAGAGTTTATCTGGGAAGCAAGAAAACTCTCCAACCACCTGTTTACACCCATCTTTATGCTGACAACTGAAACCGAAAAATCACGACTATCTGATTTTGAATCCGTTTCAACAGAAATGTGGCTCGAAAAACCCATACAGCCCGTCATTATTCTCAATAACGTTACAAAAATACTGCCGCCATAAAATTCTAACTACAGCAATCACATAAATAACGAATTCACTGGCAGAACATTTATATCACCAGACACGTCACTATCATAAATAACTCTATTTCAGAACCAGCACACTCTGACAACAGACCTGATATCTAAATACCTCAATGCTTAGGTGCGATGTGCGCCAGGTAGGACTCCATGCACTTGACCAGCATCTCCTTATGCTTTTCTGGCACAAGATCATACTCACCATCAATCACGTATTTTATTGCTGCCCAGAGATCGAGGTCTTTGTTCGAATATTTTCTGGCAGGAAATCTGGGGGCAGCTGTATCATTTACCGGTAAACTACTACTTGCTTTCTGCAACGACTGATCTGCGCTAACGCACATTTCCTGGAAGGTGATTTTCTTATCGGTAACATCTATGTTTGCCTGTCCATAGGTTAATATCGGAATAATCACACGGTCGTTAAATAAAAACTCCTGCTTCTTCAAATTCTTGTACAATGTTTCTGCCGACGAGTTTGCGTACTTGTTTTCTGTAAACAGTAATACTGCAAACTTGTTTTCACCTATTCGAGTCGCAACATCTTCTTCACGGATGATATTGCTTAGCCTCACTGCGATAGCAATGATCATCTGTTTTACATTCTTATCACCAACTTCTTCCTTCAAGTCCGCGTAATTTGATAACTCGATGAAGACAACAGTGAACTCAGTTCTCTTTTCATATGCGTACTCCAGCGCCTGGCAACCAAGGCTATGAAATACACTGGGACTGACCAGCATCTCCAGATTGCCACCCAGTTCTTTGTTGGCTGTTGTTCTTTGCGTTGGCTGAACGGTGTGCGCGCGCACTCTCAGGAGCAAGTCCAGAGCTGTGAAAGGTTTGCCGATAAAATCAGTCGCACCAATATCAAATACCGCACGCCTTCCTGCTTCGGTATCTGTCTTACCGGTTACCATGATGACAGGCAATTTTGCAATTCGGGGATTATCTGCGCGCCTTATCTTGATCAGCAGTTCCATACCATTCATAACCGGCATATGCATGTCGGTAAAAACAATCGTTAGCGCAGGATTATTTTCTATGATATTCCAGGCCTCCTCGCCGTTGCTCGCGCTGTGTACAATATATTTCTCCCCCAGCATCTTACTGGCGAGCGCTACCGCTGTTCTCGAATCATCGATGAACAGTATTTCATGATTGCTGCGGAGGTCTTCGCTCACTTCATATCGCCATAGTCTTGTAATCTATAACCAGTCTAGCCTAACTTGCGGAAATTTATGCGAATACACCACCCACCTGGATAGATGGATGAAAAAAGCCGTCTTACAGGTAATATAGCCACAAACTTCAGCCATAGCATGGCCCTTGTTTTCTCCTCACCAGGGCCAAACAGCCAGCCGTCTCGCGAAACGCATCACATTTACCCCGAACACGGTCTGCGCATTTGTCACAAAGTGAACAGGCGCACATTTCACTAGCAAAACTGGCAATACAATATGGCTCATAGCCAGGGAGGAGTTAAAAAATGAGCCAAAAATCTGACTACAACCGCAGCCCGCCCACAGCAGCCAGCGACATTCGCTGCATGGCCTGCCTGATCATCCTGATATTGGCTGTATCTGGCATTTCACTGGCCTTTTTGCTGACCTACTGAACAGGCCCCATCAACCACCCGCCTGACGACCTGCCCGCCCTCAGTACCTGATTTTGAGGGCGGCAGCCTCAAATCGCCGCTCCCCCATCTAAATTGCCTCCAGACTACGAATTCCGCCCACTTTAATGTAGAATGCGGCGCTCAAATTACTGGTCGCCGCCTGCGCTTATCGAACTCGAGTAGTCATTAAGCCGCCGACAACAAACACGGCGCAACCGAATTATTTTCAGTATTTTTAATCGCTACTATTTATTGCTACTAACAGGACTGGCCACGGCCAGCACAATCGCCTCCGGGAGACACCTAATGATTAAACCGCACGGTTCTGACACACTGAACCCATTATTTGTATACGATGCAGCCAAAAACGAGGCTCTGCAGAAGGAAGCCGCTGATCTGCCCTCTATTGTCGTAAGCTCAGCGACTGCTGCCAATGCAGTCATGATGGGCGCCGGTTACTTCAACCCGCTGACAGGCTATATGAACAAGGCTGATGCGCTGTCTGTCGCCAAAGACATGAAAACCACTTCAGGTCTGTTCTGGCCGACTCCAGTTTTGAACCTGGTGGAAGATGCTGGCTCAATCAAGGCCGGTGATCGAATCGCATTGAAAGACCCCAATGTCGCAGGTAACCCGGTTCTGGCGATCATGGATGTCGAAGCTGTTGAAACCTTCAGTGATGAAGACATGGCTACGATGACTGCCAGGATCTATGCCCCCGCTGAAGGCGAGGCTCACCCTGGCGTTGATGCGTTCAACTCACAGGGCAAGACCTGTATCTCCGGCCCAATCCAGGTGCTGAACTTCTCGTACTTCCAGAGCGAATTTCCAGACACCTTCCGTACTGCGGTTGAAATTCGTAATGAAATCGCCGAGCGCGGCTGGAAAAAGATCGTTGCTTTTCAGACTCGTAACCCGATGCATCTGGCGCACGAAGAACTTTGCCACATGGCCATGGATCGTCTCGGCTGCGATGGCCTGGTAATCCACATGCTGCTCGGCAAGCTGAAAAAAGGCGATATCCCAGCCCCTGTGCGCGATGCCGCTATCCGCAAGATGGTCGAGCTGTATTTCCCGGAAAACAGCGCCATGGTCACCGGTTACGGTTTCGACATGCTCTATGCCGGCCCACGCGAAGCGGTACTGCACGCACTGTTCCGCCAGAACATGGGCGCCACCCACTTCATCATCGGCCGTGACCACGCCGGTGTTGGCGATCATTACGGTGCTTTCGATGCCCAGACCATTTTCGATAACGAAGTACCCAAGGGCGCGCTGGACATTGAAATCTTCAAGGCTGACCACACTGCCTGGTCGAAGAAGCTGAATAAGGTCGTGATGATGAGTGAAGCACCGGATCACCAGAAAGAAGATTTCATACTTCTCTCAGGAACCAAGGTCCGCGAAATGCTGGGTAATGGCGAAGCACCACCAAAAGAATTCTCGCGTCCCGAAGTTGCGAAAATTCTGATCGACTACTACCAGAGCGAAGCTGCAAACGCGTAAGCCCTGCTTTCTCGTTAATGCAAAACGGCGCCCATTGGGCGCCGTTTTTATTGTAAAAATTAACTGGCTCAAAGAAGCCCTTTGTTTGCTCAAAAAGATTGCACCACAGAGGCACTGAGAACACAGAGGAAATCATTTTTTAGTAACAGGTAATTTCAGTTTTTCTCCGTGTTCTCTGCGCCTCTGTGGTTCAGCTTATAGTTTTTAATTCATAAATGCATTTCTTTGCATCAACAGGCTGCTTTGGTCCTGGCGATACGCTTTATGATAAAATCGAAAAAAGGATAACGCAGCGCAGAAACAGCTCGCAAAACATTCTTATCTGATTCTAACGAGAGAAGACAATGATTCGAGTAGGTATTTTATCGGACACGCACGGCTACCTGGATCCGCGCATATTAGACGCAGTGAACAGCTGCGAGCACATCATTCATGCCGGTGATATTTGCGGCGCCAGCATACTGGAGCAGCTCAAACCCGGTGTCGCCCTGCACGCCGTGGCAGGTAATAACGACCACCCGGCGGTCTGGTCTGTAGATGAGCATGAAATAGTAAACGCCCTGCCAAAGCAGATCAATCTTGAACTGCCCGGTGGCCTGGTGATCATCGAACACGGTCACCGTCTCGGCAACTCACCCGATCATGACCAGTTTCGCTGGGATCACGCTGAAGCACGCATGATCGTCTACGGTCACACGCACAAGCGTATTACCGACCAGAGCGCCGAACCCTGGGTGGTGAACCCGGGAGCAGCAGGCAACGTGCGCACCAAGGGTGGCCCTTCGTGTCTGATTCTACACGCCTCGGAAAACACCTGGGAACTAGAAACTATTGTCTTTGCTGATGAAGCGGTGACCTGAGGCTCGCTTTCGCTTCGGAAACACCCTCAGGTTTAGTTGTCGTAGTCGACAATCCTGCCAGATAATTGAGCAACAACTCGCGGTTTTGTTTCAGATTAAAAATATGATTGTGATCACCTTCCTGCATCACAATCAGGCTTCGTGGTGGTTTCGCTGCCGCATATAAATCCTTTGCATGATGTAACTCTACAATCTCATCCTGCTTGCTGTGCATGATTAGCAGCGGTATTGGTGATATCAACGCCACGCTGTCCAGTGGACGGTAACTATTATCAATCGTAAAAGACAGCGGCCATTGCAAGGCCCAGGTTAACCAGCTGCGTGATAAAACCTCCTGCGTAATCTCATGGTAATCCGCAAATGCCCCTACCGAAATCAGCGCTGCAATCCTGTTTCTGTAGCGGCTGTGCGCGACACCGTAAATACTCAGGCTGGCACCTAAGCTGTGCCCCATGACGATCAGTTTTTCATGTTTCGGTATCTTCTGAAGAACCGCCTTCAACATCACATCATAATCACTGATAATGCCATCCAGATTTGGAACGCCTTCAGATTTCCCATAACCACGGTAGTCGAACAAATAAACATCGTAACCATGATCAGCCAGCCAGTAAACATTGGCAAACTGGGTGCTGATATTTTCACCGTTGCCATGAAAAAATATCAGGCTACCAACATGCTTGCCTTT